>JAHEDS010000041.1:0-22037 GCA_024641135.1 Flavobacteriales bacterium | reverse complement strand
GTTAATAGTAAAAAAAGAATGTAAATATGTTTCATAAATAATTATTGTTTTCGTTCTAAAAGTGCCATATAAAATCCATCAAAACCGGACTTATGAGCTAAAACCTTTTTATCCTGCACAAATGTAAAATTATTCCCAGATTCAGATGTTAAAAATTTATTAACCTGATCCTGATTTTCAGAAGGTAAGACAGAACATGTCGCATAAACTAATTGTCCGCCAGGCTTTACCATTCTACTATATTGTTGTAAAATGTCTTGTTGAGTTGTTTTTATTTTTTCAATAAAATCTGGTTGCAGTTTCCATTTAGCATCCGGGTTTCTTCTTAAAACACCTAAGCCAGAACATGGAGCATCGATTAAAACTCTGTCAGCTTTATCATATAATTTTTTAATCACTTTGGTAGAATCAATACCTCTTGTTTCAATATTATGTGCGCCATTTCTCTTAGCACGTCGTTTTAATTCATGCAATTTATTTTCATAAATATCCAAGGCAATAATCTGGCCTTTGTTCTCCATTAAAGATGCTATGTGAAGCGTTTTACCTCCGGCTCCGGCACAGGCATCAACAACTCGCATGCCCGGTTGGACATTCAAAAATTCTGCTACCAATTGAGAAGAAGCATCTTGCACTTCAAACAATCCATTTTTAAATTGTTCAGTTATAAAAACGTTGGCACGTTCTTTTAATTTCAAAGCATTTGGGTAATCTGGTAAAAACTCAGTTTCAATTTCTTGATCAAAAAGTTCTTCCTGTAATTTCTCTTTGGTTGTTTTTAAAGTATTCACTCTAAGGATGACATCTGCTTGCTCATTTAGTGCTGAAATTTCTTTGGTCCAAATAGCTTTACCTAATTCCTTTTCGCCAAGGTCATCCATCCAATCGGGAATAGACTCTTTATATTTTCTAATTTTTGAAAGCTCGTCGAATCTACCTTTAATTTTTCTGGTAGGGGTATTTTCAAAATAGGTCCAATCGGGTAATTTAATTCCTTTTAAAGTGGCCCAAACAGCAAACATACGCCAAAGGTTATCTCTGTCAAATGGTTCTTTAACTTCAGCAATTTCAGCGTACAAACGTTTCCAACGGACAATGTCGTAGGTAGTTTCAGCAACGAAAGCTCTATCTCGACTTCCCCAACGTTTATCTCGTTTTAAAAGTTGTTGAATAACTTTATCTGCATAGTTTCCTTCATTGAAGATTAATGTTAATCCATCAATAACTGAAAAGCATAAATTTCTATGTAACCGCATGTTTTTATAATAAGTGTGCAAAGTTACATTTAATAGTTAATTAGTTTAATCGTTTGATAGTTATTTTGTTGTACTTCACTATTTTTATTCAAAATTAAAATTCAATGAAACATATTTTAAGTGTCCTTATCCTTATTTTGAGCTTTATTTCATGTAAAAAAAAAGAAACTTTTATTCCTCGACAATTTTCTTCAGTAGAGATTGAAACGTTATATTCTGATACCCTATTAAGCATTAGAGCCATAGAAATACTGAATGATAAAAGTTTGGCATTTGCAGCAAATAATGGTGTTTTCGGTTTATATAATCCGCAAAAAGATAGTTGGGTGACTTCAGTGCAAACATATGATAGTTTAAATTTACAATTTAGGGCTGTAGCACATACTTCAACAGATTTTTTTATGTTAAGTATTGAGAGTCCCACCTTGTTATTTAAAACGGGAGATACTGGAAAAATGCAATTAGTTTATAAAGAAGAAAATGATAAAGCATTTTATGATGCCATGCGTTTTTGGAACGATCGCGAAGGTATTGCTATTGGTGATCCGACGGATACTTGTTTAAGTATTATTATTACTCGGGATGGTGGGGAAACATGGCAGAAAGTATCTTGTGATAGTTTGCCAGTTTCTAAAGAAGGTGAAGCTGCTTTTGCGGCCAGTAATAGTAATATAGCAATTTTTGGAGACCAGACCTGGATTGCTACAGGTGGTAAATCGAGCCGGATTTTACATTCGGTTGATAAAGGAGCAACTTGGGAGGTTTTTGATACTCCAGTGGTTCAAGGGTTTGAAACAACAGGTTTGTATTCGATAGATTTTTATGATGCTTTAAATGGTTTTGCTATTGGTGGTGATTATACCAACCCAGGTAATAATGAAGCTAATAAAATTCTCACTGAGGATGGTGGCAGAACTTGGCAAGTCGTCGCTCGAAATCAAGAGCCTGGGTATAGAAGTTGTGTACAATATATTCCAAATAGAGCAGGGAAGGAACTTGTTACAATAGGATTTGAAGGAATAGATTTTTCTAATGATGGAGGTTATAACTGGAAACATTTAAGTGATGAAGGGTTTTTTACTCTCCGATTTTTAAATGATTCAGTTGCTTATGCGGCTGGACGAGGAAGGATTTCAAAATTACTATTTAAGAAATAAAAAAAAGGAGAAACGAAAGTTTCTCCTTTTTTGTTTAATTACTCGGGCCTTTGTTAGACCGCCTATTTTTAAATTCCTCAAACATCTTGTGTTTAAAATCATCTTCAACACGTTCTAAAAGAATTATTTTTTTAGCTGAAAGTATTTTTGATAAATCGTCAATATAATTATTCTTAAGATTCAATCTTTTAGATTCAAAAGAACGCATTTCTTTTAATAATACAAGTGCATCCTCTTCTTTAAGAGTTTCAAAATTAATATTTTTTCTTCCTTCAAAAGATTGTTTTCTTAACTTATAGTTTTCTTCCTCAAAAGTATTATAAACAGGCCAGAATTGTTGTGCCTCTTTTTCTGATAAATCTAACTTTTCAGTGATAAAGGCAATTTTTAACGTTTTTATTTTATCTCTATTATGTTGGGAAAAAGTTAATAGTGAAAAACATATAATAAAGACAATGGTTATTTTTGTTTTCATTTGTCGTTAGAATTTGAAATTAAATCGTCGATGTCTAAATTGTCTAAAACATAATTTTCCAATGTTTCAGAATTAAGATTGTTTTTTATAGAAACCATATCAGATAAATCTTCATCAATAAATAACGAAGCAATATCGTTAGGCTCTAGCCCTTCATTTAAAATGTAATTTTCTATGGAAGCGGTTTCAATATTGTTAATATTTAAATTCTCAGCTTTATTTAATGAGATATTAAACATAATAATTAAACTTGCAGCTATTGCTGTGGCGTAAATTATTTTTTTCCAAGGAAAAAGAGTAATCTCTTTAGTTTTATTGTCTTTTTTAAGGGTTTTTAAAATTTTATCATCAAAAGATTTGAAATAGTTTTCGGGTACTTTAAAACCTGAATTTGGAGAGATGCTCTTAAGCTTTAATTCGCTAAACAAATCATCCTCAAAATTCTTAAAGTAGTCTTTAGGTACTTTAAAACCAGTTTTATTATCAATCTTTTTTGATTTCATATCTTATATATGACTCTAATTTCTTTTAAAAGTTTAATTATTTGTTAAAAAGTTTTCTATTTTTTTTACTGCTATATGATAGGATGCCTTAAGGGCTCCTTCACTTGTTTCAAGAATGTCGGCCATTTCTTTAAATTTTAAGTCTTCAAAATATTTCATATTGAATACTAATTGTTGCTTTTGTGGTAAGGTAGCAATTGCCCTTTGTAATTTTATTTGAATTTCTTCTCCTTCAAAATACACATCTGAAGTTAAATTATTTATTGCCAAGGCCTGTGTCTCCTCACTTGTTATTTGTAGGCGTTTTGCATTTTTATTTATAAAAGTAATAGCTTCATTAGTTGCTATTCTGTACATCCAGGAGAATAATTTACTTTCTCCTTTAAAGTTGCCAATATTTTTATACACTTTTATAAATGTGTTTTGTAAAACATCATCAGCATCATCATGTGATTTTACAATATTACGAATGTGCCAATATAATCGTTCCTTATAAAGTGATACTAATTCTTTAAAGGCACTATCAATATCAGTAACAGATTTAAGTTTATCTACTAACTCAGCTTCTGGAATCACAAATTTGGTTTCTCTTTTAGACTATTGAAGATACTAAAAGTTTAAAATACATTAAAACATTAGTTTTATCAGATTTTCTTAATATTTGTAATATGCTGTATGTCAGTTATATAAAATTAAAAAGATCGATTAAGTGTATGTAAAAGACGATAAAATACATTATTTCTTGTGTAGTTTGCTTATATATATTACTTTTACCCTAACAAAATCTACTTATGTTGCTAGTCTGCCCCAAGTCTAGCATCAACAAAAAAAAGGATAGAAACCCAAATCTCTATCCTTTTTTGCTTTTAATAAATTACTTATTTAATTATGCAAAGCTTTGCATTTCAACCAGCTTTTTATAAATTCCATTTTTAATTATAAGCTCGTCATGCGTGCCTTTTTCAACAATTTTACCTTTTTGAAGCACCACAATTTCATCTGCATTTTGTATAGTAGAAAGTCTGTGAGCAATTACAATTGACGTTCTGTTTTTCATCATATTTTCAAGAGCAATTTGAACGAGACGCTCACTTTCAGTGTCTAATGCCGATGTTGCTTCATCCAAAATCATGATAGGAGGACTTTTTAAAACAGCTCTGGCAATACTTAATCGCTGTTTTTGACCTCCCGAAAGCTTGTTGCCAGAGTCGCCTATATTGGTTTCAATTCCCAGAGGTAACTCATTAACAAATTCCCAGGCATTTGCTACTTTTAAAGCTTCGATTATTTCTTCATCTGAAGCATCATCTTTACCAAGTTTCAAATTGTTCTTAATGCTTTCATTAAATAGAATAGCATCCTGAGTAACAATACCTAACTGGCTTCTTAGTGATTTTGTCGTTAAATCTCTAATATCTAATCCATCAATTAAAATCCGCCCGTCATTCACATCATAAAATCTGGTAATTAAATTCGCAATGGTAGATTTACCACTTCCCGATTGACCAACTAAAGCAATTGTTTTTCCTTTTGATATCTTTAATGAAAAATCTTTTAAAACATATTCATTTTCATATTTAAAGAAAATCTTATCAAAAATAATTTCTGAATTAAACCCTGTTATTGATATGGCATTTTCTTTGTCTACCAATGGATTGGGTGTATCAATAATTTCCTGAATACGTTCTGCAGCGGCATCACCTTGTTTAATATTGTACAGTCCTCTTGCAATTGCTTTTGCAGGAACCATAATATTATAAGCCAATCCCATATAAGCTATAAATGAACTACCATCTAATGAATTATCGATTAATACTAATTGACCACCATACCACAATAAAACAGAAATAACTAATATTCCTAAAAATTCGCTTGTAGGTGCCGCCAGATTTTGACGATTTAATAATTTATTTGAAAAGTGATAGGAGCGGGTTGACGATTCTTGAAATTTAGCATCAAATTTTTCTTCAGCGTTAAATCCTTTAATAATTCGCAATCCTGTCAATGTTTCTTCTAAAATTGTTAAAATTACACCTTGTTCAGTTTGTACCCGGTCTGATTTCCTTTTTAAACTCTTCCCAATTCTCGAAATTATAATTCCAGATAATGGAATAAAAATGAATACAAATACGGTGAGTTTTACACTAATAATGAGCATGATGATTAATGTAAAAATTATACTAAGAGGTTCCCTGAAAATAAGTTCTAAAACGGGTAGCATTGAATATTGTACGATGGATACATCATTTGTAACCCGCGACATTATATCACCCTTTTTTTGCTCAGAAAAGTAAGATAATGGTAATTCTACAGTTTTTTTATAAACGGCATTTCTTAAATCTCTAACGACACCATTTCGTAAAAAAACCATAAAATAATAGGCTAAATAACCAAAGATGTTTTTTAGTAAGAATAATATTATTATGAATATGATTATAAATATTAACGCTTTTGATTTATCATCCTGGGCATACAAATTTATTTGATATGCCATAAAATCTTTATAAAAACTGTTTAAATGATAAATGCCCTGATATACTGGTTTGGATACCTTATTAAAAGTATTCTCTTTAAAAAGAACGTCTAACATGGGCATTAACGCAACAAATGATAAAGCACCAAATAAGGCATATAAAATATTAGAAATAATATGACCTATCGCAAATCTTTTATAAGGTTTGGCGTATTTTAAAATATTAAAAAATTGCTTCATTAATTAAGTTTCATGTCTTTTACAATCGCATCAATTTTAGCCTCTAATTCCGTGCTTGTTTTATTAAATTCTGATGCATTGTTTAATTTGGAATTAGCACTAATATAAAATTTAATTTTAGGCTCAGTCCCACTTGGTCTTAGAGCAACCTTACTACCATCTTCAGTATAATAAATTAATACATTTGATTTTGGTACATGAATTGCTTCTTCTTTACCGGTAATCATATTTTTCACTATAGAAAGTTCATAATCTTCAATTTTAATCACCTTTGAACCATTAACTTGGGTTAGCGGATTTTCTCTAGCATCAATCATCATTTGTTGAATTTCTTGAGCCCCCTCAATACCTTTTTTAGTTATTGAAATTAGTCGCTCTCTATAATATCCGTGTTGAATATAAAGTTCAATTAGCTCTTTAAAGAATGAGCTGTCCTTCGCTTTTGCTTGGGCCGCAATTTCACAGGCTAATAATGTAGCAGTAACAGCATCTTTATCGCGCACAAAATCACCTACCATAAAGCCAAAACTTTCTTCTCCACCACCAATAAAATCCAGTTGGTTATAATCTTTAATTAATTTTGCAATCCATTTAAAACCTGTAAGTACAATTTTGCATTCTACATTGTATGCATTTCCTAAAACACTCATCATTGGTGTAGAAACAATCGTTGATGCAATGAATTCTTTTCCTTTAATTTTATCATCAGCTTTCCACTGTTTTAATAAGAAATCAGTCATCATAATCATAGTTTGATTTCCATTTAAAAGTTCTAACTCTCCATTAAGATTTCTTACAGCAACCCCTAATCTGTCACAATCGGGATCTGTACCAATCACAATATCTGCATTCACTTTATTTGCCAGTTCCAAAGCCATTTTTAAAGCAGCAGGTTCTTCTGGGTTTGGTGATTTAACAGTCGGAAAATCGCCATTAGGCACCTCTTGTTCTTTTACAATGTGAACATTTTTATATCCAGCCTTTTTTAATGTTTCAGGCACTAATGTTATTGATGTGCCATGCAGCGATGTGAAAACAATAGTTAAATTATCTTTTGCAGCTTTAGGAGTATTAAAACTTCCACTTTTTATAGATGCATTTATAAAAACTTCATCCACATCTTTACCAATATAGTGAATTAAGCTACTATTAGATTTAAACTTTATGTTAGAATAGGGTGTTGCATTTATTTTATTTACAATGTCATTGTCTTGAGGTGGAACTAATTGACCGCCATCTTGCCAATACACTTTATATCCATTGTATTCAGGTGGATTATGGGATGCAGTTAAAACGATACCACAATGACACTTCAAGTGTTTTAATGCAAATGATAATTCTGGAGTTGGACGTAAATCTTCAAAAAGGAACACTTCAATACCATTTGCAGAAAAGACATCAGCAACTATTTTTGCTAATGATTTACTATTATGTCTGCAGTCGTAAGCAATTGCAACTTTGGGTGTTTCCTTTGGAAAATAGGATAGCATATAATCACTTAAGCCCTGAGTAGCTCTTCCTAGTGTGTATTTATTTATTCTATTGGTGCCAACACCCATTACACCGCGCATACCACCAGTTCCAAATTCTAAATCTTTATAAAAACTTTCTTGTATTTCTTGAGGATTATGAGCGATACTGTTTTTTATAAATTCTTGTGTTTCAGCATCAAAGCTTGGAGTTAGCCAGGTGTTGATTCTTTCTAAAATATTAGGTTCTATTTTAATCATTTCGTACTAATTTTTAAACAAAAATAAACAATTTGAAATCGTTAATTTTTATAAGTGATGTAATTTGTCTTGAATTTAATTCATATTAAGCAAGTCTTTAACCATATATCTTTTTCTTTCAGATTTGCTACGCAGAATAATTTCTCCTAAAAAACCTGCAACGAAAAATTGAGTTCCAATAATCATGGTTGAAAGTGCTAAGTAAAATTGAGGACGTTCAGTTATTAATCTGCCTTGAGGTGCTAAAAAAAGTTTATCAATGCCAAGGTATAAAGCAAATCCAAAACCAATCATAAACATAATGACACCTAATGAACCAAATAAGTGCATGGGTCTTTTTCCAAATCGCGATATAAACCAAATAGTAATTAAATCAAGAAAACCATTAATAAACCGATCCATGCCAAATTTTGTTACACCATATTTTCTTGCTTGATGTTGTACAATTTTTTCGCCTATTTTTGAAAATCCTGCATTCTTAGATAAAACTGGTATATAACGGTGCATCTCGCCATTGACATCTATATTTTTAACCACTTCTAATCTAAATGCTTTTAAACCACAATTAAAATCGTGAAGTTTTACACCAGAGGTTTTTCTGGCCGCCCAGTTAAATAATTTTGAAGGTAAGTTTTTTGAGATAACAGAATCAAAACGTTTCTTTTTCCACCCAGAGACCAAATCAAAGCCTTCATTTATAATCATATTATAAAGTTCAGGAATTTCTTCGGGGTTATCTTGTAAATCAGCATCCATTGTAATGACTACATCAC
Source organism: Flavobacteriales bacterium (assembly GCA_024641135.1). Lineage (GTDB taxonomy): Bacteria > Bacteroidota > Bacteroidia > Flavobacteriales > Flavobacteriaceae > Yeosuana. Next base: position 13,430 of record JAHEDS010000041.1, on the reverse strand, counting down.
CTTGGGCTATTTCAAAACCAGCATGTAACGCTTGAGATTTTCCAAAATTTTTAAGGAAGCGAATACCTTTAACATGCTTATCATTAGCTGAAAATTCATTTATAGTTTTCCATGAATCATCTGTGCTGCCATCGTCAATAAAAATGATTTCATATGAAAAACGATTGGACTGCATAACTCGTGCAATCCAATCATATAATTCTTTTAAAGATTCTTCTTCGTTAAGTAGTGGTATAACTACAGATATATTCATGTATTATTCTTCTCTTTTCATTATTAATCCACCAATAAGGGAATAAATTAATCCAAAAATAGCACTCATTGCGATCATAAAGGCTCCTGAAATTGCAGGGTTTGAAAACATTTCAATAAATTTCATGCTTTGATCAACCATTTCTTCTGTCATTTGTGGGTTTTCAAGCATTTTATCTCTTGCAACTTCCATCATTTGTGACATAAATTCTGGGTCTATTAAATAATTAAATATAATCGAATAAATAGTTATTACAATAGCACTAATAATACCAATAAGTACTCCAACTTTTAAAGCTTGACTTAACGATAAAATATTTAAATTTTGTTTTTTAAACTGGCTTATTGCATAAAAAATGGTAATTGGGAAAACAACATAATAAATCCAGTTAGGCCATTGTACACCTTCTAATGCCATTCCGGTAACGTAAGTAATAACTGAAATCAAAATCATGATTAGTCCTAAAATGATTCCGTAATTCATTGCAAATTTACCTAGTGATAATTTTTGTGTTTCCATTTTTATTTTGGTTTAAAATTAGTTTCCTGGTTAGTTAACAAAGATAAGAAAACGTTACATAAAGCCATAAAATAAAAAATATTAAAAAATATTGTTCATTTGAAAAAATAGCTTAAATTTGCACTTCCAAAATTGAAAAGAATAAAAAGCGTAAAGCGATGAAAAAAGGTATACATCCAGAAAATTATAGATTAGTAGCGTTTAAAGATATGTCAAACGAAGATGTGTTTTTAACAAAATCTACTGCAGTTACTAGCGAAACTTTAGAAGTTGACGGTGTTGAATATCCTGTTGTTAAAATGGAGATTTCAAGAACATCTCACCCTTACTATACAGGTAAATCTAAATTGGTTGATACTGCTGGTCGTATTGATAAGTTTAAAAATAAATATGCTAAGTTTAGTAAATAAGCTTAGTAATAATAATATTATAAAGCCTTTCAGTTACTGAAAGGCTTTTTTATTTTCTGCAATTAGCCTACATTTGAATATATTATTAATACTAGGCTATTAAATATTTAAACTCCAATTTAAGATGAATTATATCCTTTTTGATGGACCTTTTCGAAACAATTTATTGCCATTTACATTCACAAGGCCAGTTGCAGATATTAGAATCGGTATTTTAACAATTCGTGAAAAATGGGAGGCTTATTTGGATTCTACAACAACAACTGTTACGGAAGATTATTTGTCTGAAAAGTATCCTATGGTTGAAATGGAAGAGAATGTAATGATAAACGCATCCTATCTTCCAAATTATGAATTAGTAGAGATGGTGAAAAGTTTAGAAAAAAATCAAGCCATTTTTAAGGATGAGGATATTATAGCTTTTTACACTAAAGAGGCTCAGGAGAATATTGATTTTTCTACTTATGATGCTTTAGAATTTGATGATGATATTATTCGCATTGAAAATAATTGGGATATTTTTGCTAAAAATGGAGAGGCTATTCAAGAAGATTTTAACTTCATTACTAAAAACAGAAAGTCAAAACCAATTCCATCGAGTAATAATGTAATTGCACCAGAGAATATTTTTATTGAGGAAGGAGCAACACTTGAATTCACAACTTTAAACGCATCCAATGGTCCAATTTATATTGGAAAAAACACAGAAATAATGGAGGGCTCTTTAGTCCGCGGTCCATTAGCTTTATGTGAAGGAGCAGTAATTAAATTAGGAGCCAAGATATATGGTCCAACTACGATTGGGCCCCATAGTAAAATAGGAGGAGAGGTAAACAATTCTGTACTATTTGCCTATTCAAATAAAGGGCACGATGGCTTTTTGGGTAATTCTGTTCTGGGTGAATGGTGTAATCTTGGTGCCGATACTAACACTTCCAATTTAAAAAATAATTACGCCGAGGTTCGATTATGGGATTATCAAACCGAAAGTTTTGCACGTACAGGTTTGCAGTTTTGTGGTCTTATGATGGGCGATCATAGTAAATGTGGTATTAATACAATGTTTAATACAGGTACAGTTATAGGGGTTAGTGCTAATATTTTTGGCAGTGGATTTCCTAGAAATTTTGTGCCAAGTTTCTCCTGGGGAGGTCATGGTGGCTTTACAACGTATTTAACTTCGAAAGCATTTGAAGTAGCTAAGGTTGTGATGTCCAGACGCCATATTGAATTTAGTGAACAGGATATGGCAATTCTGTCTCATGTTTTTGAAGAAACAAAGAAATTTAGAAGAGAATAAATATTTTTGTTTTTTAAAGTTATGAAGGGATTGTTGTTTTATATATTTAGCTTATTGAGTCTTTTTTCTTTTTCTCAATCACAACAGTTTAACATTCAAAATATTCCTATGAATGATGATAATCCGCACTTCGGATTATCTATTTCTCAAAATAATCATGTTTTTCTAACGTCTTATTTGTTAAGTAAGAATGGAAAAGTTAAGAGATATATGGATACTGGCATTTTATCAATATACAAAGGTGTGAAGGCTGAAAATGGAAATATTATTAAAATTGAACCTTTAAATATTGATTCAAAAGAAGATATTACCCATATTACCAGCGCTTGTTTGAGCCCTGATGGGAACACATTGTATGTAACTACAAATTATACTAATAGAAAGAACAGACCAAAAGAAGATTTTAAAGAAACCAATTTTCATATAGAATCAGCCGAATATATTGAAGGAATTGGCTGGACCAATTTTAAAGCGCTTCCATTTTGTAAACCACGGTATTCTTATGCACATCCTTCTATTAGTAAGGACGGAAAGACGATGTATTTTACTTCGAATATAAAAGGAGGAAAAGAAACTACAAAGGGCCCCTCCGATATTTTTAAAATTGAAATTCAAGGAAATAATGTTTTTGGTAAACCGTTAAATTTGGGTTCTAAAGTGAATTCATATAATGCAGAAATGTTTCCTTTTATAAGTGATGACAATGTATTGTATTTTGCTTCCAACAGACCAAATGGAATTGGAGGATATGATATTTATAAAAGTATAATGAATAAAAAAGGCATTTTTGATAATGTTAATTTAATGCCAGAACCAATTAATAGTAAGGAGGATGATTTTTGTTTTGTGCTAGAATCAAACAATCTTTCTGGTTATTTTTCTTCAAAACGTAAGGAAGGAAAAGGAGAAGATGATATTTATTATTTTACAATTAATTAATCCTTTTGAACACGTTTTAAATCCAACAAATTTATTGGATTGATTCCTAAACCATTCACATTTTTTCTTGTGAATCGAACAACTTCATCATAAAATAATGGCACAACAGGTGCTTTCTCCATTATCAAAGAATCCATTTTTGAATATAATAATTCTCTTTTGTGTGAATTTGTTTCTAAAAATGATTTTTCAAACCAAATATCAAATAGCTCATTCTTAAAATGAGTATAATTGGGGCCATTTGGAGCAAAATTATTGCTGTAATATAAGGACAAATAATTTTCGGCATCTGGATAATCGGCTACCCAACTTGCTCTGAATATATCTAATTTACCGTTGGCTTTGGCGTCTTTTAAAGTTGCCGCTGGAATAACATCAATATTTACAATTAGCCCAATCTTCTGCAGTTCTCGTTGTATATACTCACAAAAACTTAAATAGTTGCTTGTTGTTGTAATACTTATTTCAGGATTTTCTATGCCAGTTTCAGTTTTAAATTGTTCAATTAATCTTTTAGCATTTTCGGGTTCATAATTAAATCCAATAGTTTGGTTATAGCCAGGTAAACCTTTTGGGATAAATCCGCCGTTGGCTGGAATTCCAATGCCGTTTCGTAAATAAATCATCATCTTGTTACGGTCAAAACCAATATTCACAGCTTTTCTTATCAGTTCCGATTGTATTTCTGGTACTTCTGAATCCATAAAAAACGCTAAATATTCAGTATTCAAATAAGGCCCTCGAATCATATTTACTTCATTTTTATATAAATCACGGAGTTCTCCAGTTGAAGTTAATATTTCATCTTTGTAAGACGCATCTAATCCAGAAACAAAATCAATATTGCCTTGTGCAAATTGTAAAAATTCACTTTGCTTATCTGGTAAAAAGGTAATCGCAACTGCTTCCAAATAAGGGAGCTGGTCGCCTATCTCATCTTTTTCAAAATAATTTTCGTTTCGTCTAAAAACTAGTTTTATGTTTTCTTCCCAACGTTTAAATTTAAAGGGACCAGTTCCAATAGGATGTGATCTAAAATCATTGCCATAATATTCCACAATTTCATTTGGTACCACACTGCAATATTTCATAGTTAATAAACCTAAAAATGCGGGAAAAGGTTGATTTAAGTCAATTTGAAAAATACTATCATTAATGGCCTTAAAATTATTTACTTTACTTAAAACCCAGCTTCCAGGAGATGCCAGCTCTTTATCTAACAATCTATTTAGACTGTATTCAAAATCCTTAGCTATTACGGTTCTTGTTGAATCTTTGCCAAACAATATATCTTTATGAAAAAAGACATCATTTCGCAAAGTAAATGTATAGATTAGGGCATCATCAGAAATACTCCAGGATTTTGCAATACATGGTTTCACATTTAAATGCTCATCCATTTGTACTAATCCGTTAAATAATTGATTCGTTGCCCATATATCCGCTAAATCCTTAGAAAAAGCAGGGTCTAAGGAACCAATGTTTTTATGTTCGTTATATCTGAAGACTAGATTATCGAGAGGCTCTTGTTTTGAAGTATTACATGAAAAACAGCACGAAATAATTATAATTGAAATACAATGTTTTATAATAGAAATGATATAAGGTTCTGTCAGTTTCAATAGGATTCTTAGTTTACTCCAAAAATAAAGTTTTTATCATCTATTCTAAATTATTTCAACAATTAATAATCTTTTAGATTTAGGTAATATGCTAGTCTATTTTGAAACACTCTTTTTTTATTATCTTTGCACGTTTTAAATTATCAAATGAATTCACGAAAAAAAGTAGCATTTTATACGCTTGGTTGTAAACTTAATTTTTCTGAAACTTCGACTATTGCGAGAAGTTTTAATGATGAAGGGTTTGATCGTGTCGATTTTTCTGAAAATGCAGATATTTATGTGATTAATACTTGTTCGGTTACAGAAAATGCGGATAAGCGATTTAAGGCTGTTGTTAAGCAAGCTCAAAAAGCAAATCCGATGGCTTTTGTTGCTGCAATAGGATGCTATGCCCAATTGAAACCACAAGAGTTGGCTGATGTTAATGGAGTAGATTTGGTATTGGGAGCAACTGAAAAATTTAAGATTACTGATTATTTGAATGACTTATCTAAAAATGATTTTGGTGAGGTGCATTCTTGCGAAATTGAAGATGCCGATTTTTATGTAGGGTCTTATTCTATTGGAGACAGAACGCGAGCTTTTTTAAAAGTTCAGGACGGTTGTGATTATAAATGCACCTATTGTACCATTCCTTTAGCACGGGGTATTTCCAGAAGTGATGCTTTAGAAAATGTTTTAAAAAACGCAAGGGAAATATCCAAACAAAATATTAAGGAAATTGTTTTAACTGGTGTCAATATTGGCGATTATGGAAAGGGAGAATTTGGCAACAAAAAACATGAGCACACGTTTTTAGATTTAGTCTCAGAATTAGATAAAATTGAAGGTATTGAAAGGTTAAGAATTTCGTCAATTGAACCAAATCTTTTAAAGAATGAAACAATTGATTTGGTGTCAAAATCAAGGGCATTCGTGCCACATTTCCATATTCCTTTACAGTCAGGAAGTAATGAAATTCTAAAAAACATGAAACGCCGTTACTTACGCGAATTATATGTTGATAGGGTGAATAAAATTAAACAAGTCATGCCTCATGCCTGTATTGGCGTAGATGTCATTGTTGGATTTCCGGGAGAAACGGAGGCACATTTTTTAGATACTTATAATTTTTTAAATGAATTAAATGTTTCTTACTTGCATGTGTTTACTTACTCAGAAAGAGATAATACAGAAGCAGCACAAATGGAAGAGGTTGTTCCATTGAATGTTAGAAATAAAAGGAGTAAGATGCTTAGAGGCTTATCTGTTAAAAAACGCAGAGCATTTTATGAAAGTCAGTTGGGTACATCCCGAACAGTTTTATTTGAAAGTGAAAATAAAGAAGGTTATATTCATGGTTTTACAGAAAACTATATTAAGGTAAAAACACCTTGGAATCCAGATCTTGTAAATACATTACACAAAATTGAACTAACTAAAATTGATGAAGACGGTCTTGTGAGGTTAGAATTTCTTGAAGTATATACCGAAAAATAAAATAGAGTTTTAGATATAAAAAAGCCGAAAACATATGTTTTCGGCTTTTTTATTATTTTTCATCAGATTAAATTCTCAAACCTACAGGAAGCATCCTTTTGTACTTTCTGTTTCTTCTAACAAATTTTGCAATATCTGGACTTGTTGGTACAATACTTAAATTGCGCTCATCAATTTGTTCAAATACAGCCGCTAGAAATTCAGTTCTAAAATTCTCATCTTTTATGCCTTCCGGTATAATAAGTTTCGTTAAAAAAATCTTTCGTTCCTGCAACGAATATTCAATTTTGGCTAAATGATTATCAACTTTTATTTCAAATTGACGTAAAAAATCATTGTCTATTAATTCTGCTGCATCTATCATGATAAAAAGTTTTATTCTAAAGAAACTTAAATAGTGAGAACTATTTTATATAGTTTTGCGTTGCAAAATTACAAAAAAAATACTTAACAAAAGGATAATTTAAGGTTAAAACCTTATGGGTCAAGATATAATACATGTGTATTTTATGCCAGGAATGGCAGCGAGTTCAAAAATATTTGAATATATAAAACTGCCTGAAGATCAGTTTCAAATACATTATCTCGAGTGGCTTATACCTATTGAAAATGAATTGCTTAGCGAATATGCAAAACGGATGTCAGATACAATAACATATAAAAAATGTGTATTATTGGGTGTTTCATTTGGTGGTGTTTTGGTACAAGAAATGAGTAAATTTTTAGAGGTTCAAAAATTAATTATTATTTCAAGCGTTAAATCAATAGATGAATTGCCAAAGAAAATGCTTCTAGCTAAAGTTACTAAAGCTTATAAGTTGTTTCCAGTTAAATTGGTAAGTAATATTGATTTGTTGGAAAAATATATGTTTGGTAGTAATATTACTAAAAGGATGGAATTGTATAAAACATATTTATCTGTTAATAATAGTCAATATTTAAATTGGGCTATAAAAAACATGATATGTTGGAATCAGGATCAAGTTATTCCCGATATTATTCATATACATGGTGATAGTGATACCGTATTTCCTATTAAATATATTAAATCATGTATAGTTGTTAAACATGGAACACATGTTATGATATTAAATAAGTATAAATGGTTTAATGAGAATTTGCCAAAACTAATATTGAATTAGTTTAGAGTTAGTTTTATTAATTTTTTTAATTTTATAAAAAAAAGAAACATGAAAAATATATTAGCGATTATTGGATTATTTAGCTTATGTGGGCTATTTATTTATGCCATACAGGATGCACAAACAGATGAAAATTTTGAAAAAAAACTAATAAACGATTATAACGTTTATGCACTTCAAATTCCAAATAATTTGGAGTTCGCTGGTGAGTCGATGCCTTTAAATGATCCTGAGGTTTATGAAAGAATGGATCGAGAATTATTAGTGAATACGTATTGGCAATCAAATGGTTTGTTAATGTTTAAGAGGGCTAAAAAGTATTTTCCTATTATAGAACCTATATTAAAAAAGAATGGCATTCCCGAAGATTTTAAATATTTGGCAGTTATTGAAAGTGGCTTAACAAATGCAGTTTCTAGTGCGAAGGCTACAGGTGTCTGGCAAATTATGCAGGCTACCGCAAAAGAAAATGGATTAGAAGTTAACGATAATGTTGATGAACGTTATAATTTGGAGAAATCTACTGAAGTTGCTTGTAAATATTTGTTGAATTCAAAAGAAAAACTAGGTTCATGGACACTTGCCGCAGCGGCATATAATGCTGGAGACACAGGTGTTTCTAGGCGTTTAACAGAACAAAATGTAACAAATTACTACGATTTGTTATTAGGAGAAGAGACCGGTAGGTATGTTTTTAGAATTGTAGCGTTAAAGGAAATTTTAACGCACCCAGATACTTACGGATTTAATTTTAGAGAAAAAGATTTATATTCTAATATCCCAACTTATAAAGTTAAGGTTGATACTTCTGTATCAGATTTTACAAAATTTGCCGAAGGATTTGGAATAAATTATAAAATTTTAAAAGTTCATAACCCATGGTTAAGAGATCGTTTTCTTAATAATAAATCGGGAAAAAAATATATGATTGATATCCCAAAAAAAGGATATTATAATACTGTTCAGTAACAAAAAAGGAGAAGTTAACTTCTCCTTTTTTGTTGTCTTATAGAACCACCAGATCCAAAATGCTGATTAGGCATTTGGGCACGCTTCATGTTTTCTTTCATCATTTTAATTTGCTCAGTCAACATGCCTTGTTTATCAAGTTTTTGGGCTTCAGATAGTAATTTAGCTGCTTCTTGTTTTCTTCTTTTAGAAAAAGCAATGCCAGATAAGTTTAATTTGGCCATTGCTAAGTCGTGATTCATTGATAAACCTAATGAAATAGCATTTTTAAAGTATTTTTCGGCTTCATTCATGTTCGTTTGGGAAACCATGATTCCATGTAAATAGTTGTAGTACCCTTGTTGTTTTCTAACCAATGCTGATTCTGGGTTTTTAATTTTGCTGAGCCATTTGGTAGCGCCTTCAAAATCTTGTTTTCTTAATCTTAAAAATGCTAATAGAATAAATTCATTTTTAAAGTATAAAAACACAAATACTCCTGAAAGAAGAATAAACATGATTCCATTACCAATATTATTTTCTGTAAATTGATATATAGCATAAGCAAAAATGCCAGCAGCAATAATAAGTTTTATAATTTTATTATACATTTTTGTTTTAAATAAAGGTTTTAAAGATACTTATGATAGTGTATATTGTATCTAATAATATAGACTACAAAGAAACTAAATTTTTATGAAAAGGACCTAATTGAAGTTTAACAAAAAAAATCTAACTGAGCGAGTTTCATTATTTAATAAGGTCATAAATTTTAAATTTTATTTAATTAATAAATATTTTTAAAATAACGTTTGTCAAAGTAAAAACTCTTTGTATATTTGCGCTCGGTTTTGGGTAACCCCTAAACTCTAAAAAAATAAATACAATTTTCAGATTTAAAGATACTAGACAATGAGTAAAAGAACGTTTCAGCCATCAAAAAGAAAGAGAAGAAACAAGCACGGTTTCAGAGAAAGAATGGCTTCTGCTAATGGTAGAAAAGTATTAGCTCGTAGAAGGGCCAAGGGAAGAAAGAAACTGTCTGTATCGTCTGACGCTAGACATAAAAAATAATGATTTATATCATTTCTAATAAATTAAAGGTGTTGCTTAGGTGTAACGCCTTTTTTTATATCTTATAAAAAAATATTTAATAATCTAGAAAACATTAATAATTAAAATGCCGAAAAATTCAAAACTTAAATCTATATTAATTATTGGTTCTGGTCCTATTGTAATCGGGCAAGCATGTGAGTTTGATTATTCTGGGTCTCAAGCCTTAAGATCTTTAAGGGAAGATGGAATTGAAACAGTTCTTATCAATTCAAATCCAGCTACAATTATGACCGATCCGTCTATGGCAGATCATATTTATTTGTTGCCTCTCAACACAAAATCCATAATTAAGATTTTAAAAGAACACCCAGAAATTGATGCTGTTTTGCCAACAATGGGTGGTCAAACGGCATTAAATTTATGTATTGAGGCTGATGAAAAGGGGATTTGGAATGATTTTGGGGTTGAAATTATTGGGGTAGATATTGAAGCAATCAATATTACAGAAGATAGAGAAAAGTTTAGAGAGCTAATGCTTAAAATAGGTATTCCTATGGCACCACAAGCAACGGCCACTTCATATTTAAAAGGTAAAGAAATAGCTCAAGAATTTGGTTTTCCTTTAGTAATTAGGGCCTCCTTTACATTAGGTGGCGCAGGTGCCTCCTTTGTTCATGAAGAAAAAGATTTTGATGCTTTATTAACTCATGGGCTAGAAGTCTCGCCAATTCATGAGGTGATGATTGATAAAGCGCTGATTGGATGGAAAGAGTATGAATTAGAACTTCTTAGAGATTCTAATGATAACGTAGTAATCATTTGTTCTATTGAAAACATGGATCCAATGGGTATTCATACGGGTGACTCCATTACAGTAGCACCAGCCATGACTTTAAGCGACAAAACATATCAAAAAATGCGTGATATGGCGATTCATATGATGCGTAGTATAGGTGATTTTGCAGGTGGATGTAACGTACAGTTTGCTGTTAGTCCTGATGAGAACGAAGATATAATCGCTATTGAAATTAATCCTCGTGTTTCGCGTTCGTCTGCTTTAGCAAGTAAAGCAACTGGATATCCGATTGCAAAAATAGCCGCTAAATTAGCTATAGGTTATCACTTAGATGAATTACAAAATCAAATTACAAAATCTACTTCGGCATTATTTGAACCAACTTTAGATTATGTGATTGTAAAAATACCTCGTTGGAATTTTGATAAATTTGAAGGTAGTGACCGTACTTTGGGTCTACAGATGAAGTCTGTTGGCGAAGTTATGGGTATTGGCCGTTCTTTTCAGGAAGCCTTGCATAAAGCAACACAGTCACTTGAAATTAAGCGTAATGGATTGGGTGCTGATGGAAAAGAGAATAAGAACTACGAGCAAATCATAGAAAAATTAACCTATGCATCTTGGGACCGCGTGTTTATAATTTATGATGCCATAGCCTTAGGAATTCCTCTAAGCAGAATTCATGAAATTACTAAAATTGACATGTGGTTTTTAAAGCAATATGAAGAATTATATCTGCTTCAAAAGGAAATTTCTACCTTTAAAATTGATACCATTCAAAAGGATTTATTGCTTGAAGCCAAGCAAAAAGGGTATGGCGATAGACAAATTGCCCATATGTTGGGATGTTTGGAAAGTCAAGTATATAATAAGCGTGAAGAATTTGGTGTCAATAGAGTTTATAAATTAGTAGATACCTGTGCCGCTGAATTTAAAGCGCAAACTCCATATTATTATTCGACCTTTGAAAGTGATATGCAATTGCCTGGTGGAGAGCGTTTTTCTCATAATGAAAGTATTGTTACAGATAAGAAAAAAATTATTGTTTTAGGTTCTGGTCCTAATAGAATTGGACAAGGTATAGAGTTTGATTATTGTTGTGTTCATGGCGTTTTGGCTGCAGCTGAATGTGGTTATGAAACTATTATGATAAACTGTAACCCTGAAACCGTATCTACCGATTTTGACACTGCAGATAAGTTATATTTTGAACCTGTTTTCTGGGAGCATATTTATGATATTATAAAACATGAAAAACCAGAAGGTGTAATTGTTCAGTTAGGAGGACAAACTGCTTTAAAACTTGCTGAGAAATTATCGAGATATGGAATTAAAATTATTGGGACTAGTTTTGAATCGCTTGATTTAGCTGAAGATAGAGGTCTTTTTTCAAACTTATTAAAAGAAAACAATATTCCTTACCCTCAATTTGATATTGCTACTACAGCAGATGAAGCAGCAGCAATTGCAGATGTATTAGACTTTCCAATTTTGGTTAGGCCATCTTATGTTCTTGGTGGTCAAGGAATGAAAATTGTTATAAATAAAAAGGAATTAGAAGAGCATGTTGTTGGTTTATTAAGGGTTATGCCTGGGAATCAGCTGCTTTTGGATCATTATCTAGAAGGAGCAATTGAAGCTGAAGCGGATGCGATTTGTGATGGTGAAGATGTTTATATTATAGGAATTATGGAGCATATCGAGCCATGTGGAATTCATTCTGGAGATAGTAATGCGATGTTACCTCCGTTTAACCTCGGCGATTTAGTTATGCAACAAATAAAAGATCATACAGTTAAAATAGCAAAAGCATTGAATACTGTTGGATTAATAAATATTCAGTTCGCTATTAAAGACGATATGGTATATATCATTGAAGCAAATCCAAGAGCCTCAAGAACAGTTCCTTTTATAGCTAAAGCGTATGGAGAGCCTTATGTAAATTACGCTACAAAAGTCATGTTAGGTGAAAAGAAAGTGAAGGATTTTAATTTTAATCCTCATTTAGAAGGCTATGCCATAAAGCAACCTGTGTTCTCATTTAATAAATTCCCAAATGTAAATAAGAAGTTAGGTCCAGAAATGAAAAGTACAGGGGAGAGCATTTTATTCATTGATAGTTTAAAAGACGATCAGTTCTATGAATTATACTCAAGAAGAAAAATGTATTTAAATAAATAGTATAAAAAAGGCTGCTTTAGCGGCCTTTTTTTATCTTAAAATTCCAGTTTTGCATTTTGGTTTTTAAAAAGATCAAGATATTCTTCCAAATTAAATTCTGAAGACTTAAACCTGTTTGTTCTTTGTTTAGATTCTTTTTGACGCTCTATACTTCTTGCAAAACGACGGATACTATCTTTATTATTTAATTTTAGCCCGGGTACGGAAATATTATGACCATTTTCATCCTTGGCAACCATGGTAAAATAGGAAGAATTACAATGTTTTTTTTCTCCGGTTTGAATGTTTTCTGATTCGACTCTAACACCAATAACCATTGAAGTTCTGCCCGTATAATTTACAGAAGCTTTTAAAGTTATAAGCTCTCCAACTTCAATGGGATTTAAAAAATCAACTTTATTGACAGAGGCTGTAACACAATAGTTTCTGGAATGTTTCGATGCGCATGCAAATGCAATTTGATCCATTAGGCCTAAAATAAAGCCTCCATGAATTTTGCCACTAAAATTGGAGTGGGATGGAAGCATTAGTTGCGTTAAAGTAATCCTTGATTCCTTAATATCTTTAAACATAAATTAATTTTATTGGTCGTCTTGTTCGGCACGTTTTAAAAGCTTGAGATTTTGTTGCTTACTGGCTTTGGCACCTAATGTTTTTAGATTTTCTACACGCTTAATAAGGTTTCCTTTTCCTGTAAGTTTAACCATGGCACTTTCATAAGATTTTTGAACCGTTCCAATTTGGTTTCCTACTTTAATTAATTCTTCGGTAAGATTCACAAA
>JAHEDS010000040.1:22722-25526 GCA_024641135.1 Flavobacteriales bacterium | reverse complement strand
AATAACATTTTATTTATTTAATAACCAGTTTTCTGGCTTCGCTAATATTATTTTCGGTAATTTTTAGAAAATATACCCCAGTACTAAATTGAGAGATATTCAACTCTTTACCAGATAAATTGGTAGAGTAAATTTGTTTTCCTAGTACATCAAAAATTTCAACCTTTTTAGTTAGGTTTTTGCGCGTATCAATATAAACATACAGGCGGCCATTACTCACTGGGTTAGGGTAAATTGATAGACCTTCAATATGTTCCTGTTGAGGTTTATTGTTTGAGATTGTTTGAGAAAACCCCATAAAGGAACTCAAAAACAAACACATAAAAATTAGTGATACGAAGTATTTTTTTCTCATAGTAGGTCGTTATGGATAGTAAAGTTAGTAAATTACTTCAAAAGTTGTACCAAAGTATTGTTAAAAATTTCAGTTATATATCGAAAGGTAAAATCTTCGTATCCTATATGTTACCTTAAGGTTATTTATGGTATTTTTAATAAGATTCTTTGTGATTAATTTTATCTTTACTATTGAAAAGTATTTTCTAAACCAATTTTAAAATATGGATAAAAAAGATATTAAAATTCTTTTGGTTGATGATGAACCGGATATTTTGGAAATTGTTGGCTATAATTTATCAAATGAAGGGTATCAAGTAATCACTGCAGAAAATGGTCTTGAAGCCGTAAAGAAGGCAAAAAAAGAACACCCTCATTTAATAATTCTCGATGTGATGATGCCTGAGATGGATGGCATTGAAGCCTGTGAAATGATTCGGAAAAACCCAGATTTAAAAGACACGTTAATTACTTTTTTAACTGCTCGAGGCGAAGATTACTCTCAGTTGGCTGGATTTGATGCGGGTGCAGATGATTATATAACAAAACCTATTAAACCAAAAGTATTGGTTAGTAAAGTAAAGGCTTTGTTAAGACGATATAATAACGAAACAGATGTGGTTGATACTGTAAAAATAGGAAACCTAATTATTAACAGGGAAGCCTATAAAATAATTTTTGATGGATCCGAGATGATTCTTCCTAGAAAAGAGTTTGAATTATTATCGCTCTTAGCATCAAAACCAGGAAAAGTATTTAAACGTGATGAAATTCTTGATAAGGTCTGGGGAAATGAAGTAATTGTAGGAGGCAGAACTATTGATGTGCATATTAGAAAGTTGCGCGAGAAAATAGGAGATGATAGTTTTAAAACTATTAAAGGTGTTGGTTATAAGTTTGTTGATTAATGCAGTTAAAATTTAAAAAAACATATAAGTTTGCCATTAAAACGGCCCTTTATTTAACGTGTTTAATAATGCTCTTAATGAGTGTTTTTTTATATTTTTTTTATACAGTTAATTTGCCATTGCTTATAGCATTTGCTATCCTAGCTTATGTTTTTTCTTTTATGGTCATTCAATTTCGAGTAGAACGTTTTATTTATAGACGTGTAAAAAAAATATATGATGATTTAACTCTTTTGGAATCTTCAAATTTTTCGAGTGATTCAATAAATACCGATATGGGTACCCTTACACAGGAAATCGATAAGTTTGCCAGAGACAAAAAATTAGAGATTGAAACTTTAAAAGTACGCGAGCAATACAGAAAGGAGTTTTTTGGAAACGTTTCGCATGAATTAAAGACACCATTATTTACGGTTCAGGGTTATATTTTAACACTACTTGACGGAGCTATGGACGATGAAAAAATTCGTAAAAAATATCTTGAAAGAGCTAGTAAAGGAGTAGAACGATTGGTTTACATTGTAAATGATTTGGATATGATTACCAAATTAGAAATTGGTGATTTAAGTTTAAACATAGAAACTTTTGATATTGTAAAATTAGTAAGAAACGTATTCGACATGTTTGAAATGCGAGCTAATGAAAAGAAAATAACCTTAACTTTTGATATTGAATACCCTAAACCAATTATGGTGCAAGCTGATAGGGAACGAATACAGCAGGTACTTATTAATCTTATTGTAAACTCCATTAAATATGGAAGAGAAAAGGGCACTACCGAAATAAGTATTGAAAAATTAATTAAAAACAAAGTAATTGTTCGTATTACCGACAATGGTATTGGTATAGGAAAAGCGCATTTATCACGATTATTTGAACGTTTTTATAGAGTAGATAAAAGCGGTTCCAGGGCCGAAGGCGGCTCGGGATTAGGTCTTTCTATAGTTAAACACATAATAGAAGCCCACCACGAAAAAATTTATGTAGAAAGTGAATTTGGTGTTGGTAGTGAATTCTCATTTACCCTTGAAAAGGCCGAATAGAGATCTAAAATCAGGGTCCTTTTCAAAAGAATTTAAACCAGTATAATTATCTAGTTTTTTTAGGTGTTCTAATTTAAAATCTTTCTGATTGCAATACGGTGCAATTTTTAAATTACTCAAATGTTTAGCCAGATATTGTTGTTCTTTTTGTCCAGGAGTAGGTATAAAAAGCACTTTTTTTTCAAGTTTAACTAAATCCATAACAGAAGTATATCCAGAACGTGAAATAATAATATTACTATTTTGAATAGCTTTTTCTAATTCGTTACTGGTCATGTAGTTGTAAATGGTTATGTTCTTTTGTTGTTCTTTGGTTTGAGCGGGTTCAACCAAACCTTTAATCAGGATAACCTTTCCTTTATATGCCATTAATTCTAATAATATTTTTTCTTCTAATAAACTTCGCTGCGGTTCAGGACCTGACAATAACACCAGTAAATCATAAATTATTTCGACATTTATTTTAGAAAATCGACTTAAAGCACCAATATATTTCAAATGTAATTGATGTCTTTTT
>JAHEDS010000040.1:0-22622 GCA_024641135.1 Flavobacteriales bacterium | reverse complement strand
CGGGGCAACTAAAATCCGTTTTTTAAAATTCATTTGGTTGAAAATAGTGTTTTCGTGGCCAGAGGTGATTAGAATTTGTGAAATAATATTTCAATTTAAAATCTTATAATTCTCATTTCATATAAAAACAAAGATAAAGCTAATTTGTTTCCTTAATTTTACCAAAATTTTTAAAAAAAGTGGGTAGTAAAAATAAACTTAAAAGATTTAAAGAAAACGAAACATTTGGTAATGTGTTCCAGCCAACACGCGAGGAGTTGGTAAACCACGAGTTCTTAATGCAGGGGAATTGGAACGCTACTTATTTTAAAAATGACAATCCATTGGTTTTAGAGTTAGGTTGTGGGAAAGGAGAATATTCAGTGGCATTAGCAAAAAAATATCCTAAAAAGAATTTTATAGGCATAGATATCAAAGGTGCACGATTTTGGCGAGGGGCAAAAACAGCTGTTGAAGAAGGGTTAAATAATGTAGCTTTTTTAAGAACTCAGATTGAACTTATTGATTTCGCTTTTGCCGAAAAAGAGGTTGATGAAATATGGATTACCTTCCCAGATCCACAAATAAAATATAAGCGCACTAAACATAGAATGACTAATTCTGACTTTTTAAAACGGTATAAATTAATTTTGAAATCCGACGGCGTGGTTAATCTGAAAACGGACAGTGAGTTTATGCATGGCTATACACTTGGGTTATTGCATGGTGAAGGTCATGAAGTATTGTATTCCAATCATAATGTATATAAACAAGAAGGTAGCCCGGAGGAAGTTACAAGCATTCAAACTTTTTATGAGTCTCAATATTTAGAGCAAAACAAAGCAATTACGTATATTCGGTTTAAAATAAAATAGATTTGAGTATAACTATCATCTTTTTTTTAGGACTTTTTGTGGCATTAGTTGGCGTTATTCCACCTGGGTTGTTAAATATGCAGGCAGCAAAAATTAGCTTAAAAGAAGGCCATGCCCGCGGTGTAATGTTTTCAATTGGTGTGTGTTTAATTGTTTTAGTTCAAACCTATTTAGCTTCTATTTTTGCTAGGTATTTGTCAAATCATGCCGAAGCAGTTGATATTTTACAACGTGTGGCTTTCGTTATTTTTGTATTAATCACCATATATTATTTTTTTGTTGCCAAGGCGCAATCCCAACCACAAATAGTACCGCAAATTCGAAGTAAACACAGTCGGTTTTTTCAAGGGATGTTTTTATCAAGTTTGAATGTCTTTCCAATTCCTTATCAGGCATATATGACCATTACTTTAGCTTCTTTTGGCTGGCTTGATTTTAGTATGACCAGTATTATTAGTTATGTGGCAGGTGCAGGGACCGGAACTTTTGTAACGCTTTATTTTTATATGTTCTTTTTTGATAAAATTAAAAATGAAACTATTACCTCACCAAAGAGTATGAATTACATTATAGGTGGAATTACCGGGATTATTTCAATTATTACCTTGATAAATATTATCAAAGAACTATAATAAATGAAACCAGAGTCTATAAATTTCTTCAATCAAGTTTATCAGGTTGCAAAATTAATTCCGTTTGGAAGGGTAACCAGTTATGGCGCTATTGCTAATTATTTGGGAGCCGCTAGAAGTGCTCGAATGGTTGGTTATGCCATGAATGCCTCGCATAATATGGAGGATGTTCCAGCTCATAGAGTTGTAAATAGAAAGGGACTCTTAACAGGAAAACACCATTTTGAAGGAACTAATTTAATGCAGCAGTTATTAGAAAGCGAAGGCGTTGAAATAATAGATAATCAAATTCAAGGTTTTGAAAAGATATTTTGGAATCCTTCCAAAGAATTATAAAAATCTATATTTATTTTTTTGAGGGGACTTACCCTCAGCTACTGATATGATTTATATCAGTTTAAATATTTTTAAAAGCCTATATATTTACAAAATCATTTCAGTGAATCTGCTTTAAAATATTAACTTTTCAGTGTATATTTGTACTTTAGAATAAATCTAAATTATCTCAAAGATCTTAGATTAATTGCGATGATGAAAATTGCAAATTAAACATAAAACAAATGAAATTAAGCAAACAAGATATTTTAAAAGCGCTTGAAACAATCTCGGTTCCTGGTGAAGGAGGAAATATGGTTGAAACCGGAGCGGTGAAAAATGTTATGACTTTTGGTGATGAAGTTATTGTAGATATTACAATCAAAAACCCAAGTTTACAAGCAAAAAAACGTACAGAAGTTGATATTTTAAAAACCATTCATGAATTAGTTTATGAAAAGGCAAAAATTACTGTTAATGTTAAAGTTGAAGCTCCAGAAGCGCCAAAGGTGAATGTAATTAAAGGAAATGCCATTCCAGGTATTCAAAATATTATTGCAGTAGCATCAGGAAAAGGAGGTGTAGGAAAATCTACTGTTACAGCAAATTTGGCAGTTTCACTTCAAAAAATGGGTTTTAAAGTTGGGATTTTAGATGCCGATATTTACGGACCATCTATTCCTATCATGTTTGATGTAGAAAAGGAACGTCCTTTAGCATTGGATATTAATGGAAAATCTAAAATGAAGCCAATTGAAAACTATGGAGTTAAAGTATTATCGATTGGATTTTTCACACAACCAGACCAAGCAGTTGTTTGGCGTGGACCTATGGCGGCTAAGGCTTTAAATCAAATGATTTTTGATGCACATTGGGGAGAAATAGATTTCTTGTTAATCGATTTACCTCCTGGTACTGGAGATATTCACTTAAGTATTATGCAGTCACTTCCAATAACGGGAGCAGTTATTGTTAGTACACCGCAAGTAGTCGCATTGGCTGATGCACATAAAGGAGTTGCTATGTTTCAACAAGAGACTATTAATGTGCCTGTATTAGGTGTTATTGAAAATATGGCTTATTTTACTCCTAATGAATTACCAAACTATAAATATTATATTTTTGGAAAAGACGGGGCAAAAAACCTTGCTGCGGATTTAAAAATCCCTTTTTTAGGAGCTATACCACTAGTGCAAAGTATTCGTGAAGCTGGTGATGTTGGTAGTCCTGCTGCATTACAGGAAGACACGCCGTTATCAGAAGCTTTTAAAGAAATAACTCAAAATGTAGTACAGGAATTGGTAAACAGGAATGAAGCGTTACCTCCAACAGAGGCTATAAAAATTACCACGATGGCTGGATGTTCCACAAATAAAAATTAATTTATGAATTCAATAGAATTAAGAGAAAATATAGAAAAAGCATTGGAAGAAATTCGTCCATTCTTAAAAAGTGATGGTGGGGATATTTCTCTAATTTCAATTGAAGATGATAAACATGTAAAAGTTCAATTAAAAGGAGCTTGTGTAGGATGTAGTGTCAATCAAATGACTCTGAAATCGGGTGTTGAAATGACTATTAAAAAGTATGCGCCTCAAATTGAAACGGTAGAAAACGTTCAATAAATTATTTTAAATAAAATAAAAAAGAGTGGTTATAAAATAACCACTCTTTTTTATTGAAAGAATTTAAGAATTAAATAATTTTTTCTTTTCTTAAAAAGGTATCTAAATCATCGGCAGCGTCAAAACAATTTGTTACAACGGGAATTTCGTTACAATACCTGGAATTAATGTCATGAGCTTTACATTTAAAATCTGATAAATCAACCTTCTCAAAATTTTTGTTTATCACTAAACACTGATTGTAAAGACTGTCAATAGAATTACAGTCTTCTACATCTACGCCATTTTTTACAAGGTAACCTTTTAAATAATTTTCAATGGCATGTTGTGAATTTTTGCAAACTAAATAAGAAACCATATCTTCTTCTGGTCTAAACAATTCTTGTTTGGCTTCATTTAGTTTTTCTTTGGCAGCTAAAAAATGCTCCTTGGATTTAGTTCCCATGATGAATGTATTTTAAAGTTTATTATAATTACAAAAAGCATATTCTAAACGCCAATTTTCATGGCATTTAGAATATAACTTTAGGGTATTTAATTTTCAACCTTTAGATTTTATAGTAGATTACATATCTCTATAAATTTCCAATCGCTCCCATTTAGAATTAACTTCTTCCTGAGCCTGTTCAAGTAATTCTTTACCTAACTTGGCATCATCTTTAACAACTCTTGTAAATCTTGTTTCATTGTACATGAAGTCGCTTAATGGAATTGTCGGTTTTTTAGAATCTAATCTAAATTTTTTCCCTTTTGGTTGTTGTGGGTCAAATCTAAATAGTGGCCAATAACCTGATTCAACTGCTTTCTCTTGTTGTTCTGCACCATGTTTTAAATCGTAACCATGTTCACCACAATGAGAATAGGCAATAATTACAGATGGTCCCGGATATGCAGCAGCCTCTTCTATAGCTTTAAGAGTTTGTAAGTCTTTTGCGCCAATGGCTATTTGAGCTACATAAACATTTTGATAAGATACCGCTTGTAAAGCTAAATTTTTCTTGCTTGTACGTTTTCCAGATACTGAGAATTTCGCACTTGCGCCTAATGGTGTTGCTTTAGATGTTTGTCCTCCTGTATTGGAATATACTTCGGTATCTAAAATCATAATATTAATATCTTCACCAGAGGCCAGTACGTGATCTACACCGCCATAACCTATATCATAAGCCCAACCATCTCCACCTAGTATCCAAACCGCTTTCTTACGTAAGTATTCGGTTAAATTGCTAAGTTTAATAGCATCTTCGTTATTATCAAGAACTTTTAATGTTTTAGTAAGTTCTTCGATATCTGCTATTTTTTTAGATTTTTCAGCTTCAGTACTTTCAGGATTATTTAAAATTGAATCTACTATTTCACTGCCTACTAAAAACTCTAATGATTTTAATAAATCTACAGCTATTTCTTGTTTTTTAGTCAATGCTAAACGCATTCCTAAACCAAATTCTGCATTATCTTCAAATAATGAGTTAGCCCAGGCCGGTCCTCTTCCAAACGCATTTGTTTTATAAGGAGTTGTTGGTAAATTACCTCCATAAATAGACGAACAACCAGTTGCGTTAGCTATTAAAATACTATCTCCATATAATTGGGTTAACAATTTAATATAAGGAGTTTCACCACAACCAGAGCAAGCTCCAGAGAATTCAAATAATGGTTCTAAGAATTGAGAGCCTTTTACATTTGTAATTTGCAACTCGTTTCTGTCGTAATAAGGAAGGTTTACAAAGTAGTCCCAATTATTAACTTCTTCTGTTTTGTTATCAAGCTTTTTCCTCATGTTGATAGATTTAAAATCATCTATCTCTTTACTAACTGCTGGACAAACAGCAACACAAAGGTCGCAACCTGTACAGTCTTCAGGAGACACCTGTAAAACATAAGATTCTGTTGCTGAGTCAAATGGTCTTCCTTTTGCAGGTATATGTTTTAATGATGTTGGCGCATCTGCCAGCATATCATTATTCACAACTTTTGATCTGATTGCAGCATGCGGACAAATAGCAACACATTTGTTACACTGTGTACATAGGTCTGCATCGTCCCAAATTGGAATAAAATCAGCAATTCCACGTTTTTCGTATTGTGTTGTTCCTGTTGGGAATGTACCATCTACTGGGAAAGCACTTACTGGAAGTTCATCACCAGCTCCAGCTAATATTTTTTCTAATACTTCTTTTACAAATCCATCAGGTGCACCGGTCATTGCAGATAATAATGGTTTTTCACTGCTAGATACTTTTGGATAATCTACTTTTTGTAAATTTTCAATAGATTTATCTACGGCATTGAAATTCATTTTCACCACTTTTTCCCCTTTGTGAGAATAAGATTTTACAATGGCATCCTTAATTTTTTGAATGGCTTCATCTTTTGGTAATATTCCAGAAATAGCAAAGAAACAAGTTTGTAAAACAGTGTTTGCACGTTTTCCTAAGTTAGCATCTTGTGCTACTTTACTAGCATCTATAATATAAAATTCAGCTTCTTTTTCAATAATCTCTTTTTGAACGTTTTTAGGTAATTGTTCCCAAATTTCTTCTTTAGAGAATGGTGAGTTTAATAAAAATGTTCCGCCTAATTTTAGGTCAGATAACATATTATATTTTTCAATAAAATTAAATTGATGACTCGCAATAAAATCTGCCTTATCTATTAAATAGGTAGAATGAATTGGGTTAGGCCCAAAACGCAAGTGAGAAATAGTCTGAGCACCTGCTTTTTTAGAGTCGTATACAAAGTAACCTTGAACATAATTATCGGTTGTGTCACCAATAATTTTTATCGAGTTTTTATTTGCACCAACTGTACCATCAGATCCTAAACCATAAAACATACAGTTAATAGTTGAGCGTTTTACAGTGAAATAATCATCAATTTCTAAATTAGTATGCGTTACATCATCATAAATACCAACAGTAAAGTGATTTTTAGGTTTTGATTTCAATAATTCGTCATAAACACCTTTAACCATTTTAGGATTAAATTCTTTTGATGACAATCCGTAACGACCGCCAACTACTTTTGGCATTGGTCTGTCACTTTCTGAAAATGCAGAAATGACATCTAAATATAAAGGTTCACCAATACTTCCTGGTTCTTTAGTTCTGTCTAAAACAGCTATTTTATTAACCGATTCAGGAATCGCATGAATAAAATCTTTAATGGAGAATGGTCTGAATAATCTTATTAAAAGAGCACCTACTTTTTCGCCTCTTTCAACCATTTCATTAACCGTTTCTTTAACGGCACCTTCGCCTGAACCCATAATTATAATAATACGTTCAGCTTCTGGGTGGCCTATATAATCAAACAAATTATAACGACGGCCTGTTTGAGCGTAAAACTCATCCATGGTATTTTGTACAATACCTGGAACGCGGTCATAATAAGTGTTAGCTGCTTCGCGAGCTTGGAAAAATACGTCGGGGTTTTGAGAAGTACCTCTAATAACGGGATGATCTGGATCTAAAGAACGTTTTTTGTGATCCATGATTTTATCTTCCGGCATCATTGCTTTAATAACACTATCAGGAATAGCATCAATTTTTGAAATCTCATGAGAGGTTCTAAATCCATCAAAAATATTTAAAAATGGCACCCTTGAGTTTAAAGTGGCTACTTGTGATATTAATGCAAAATCCTGAGCTTCTTGAACTGAACTTCCAAACAACATTGAAAATCCGGTTTGTCTAGCTGCCATTACATCCGAATGATCTCCAAAAATTGATAAAGCATGAGTAGCAACAGTTCTTGCCGCAACATGTATTACATTTGGTAATAATTCCCCAGCTATTTTATACATATTAGGAATCATAAGGAGTAATCCTTGTGAAGCTGTAAATGTAGTAGTTAATGCTCCTGCTTGTAAAGAACCATGAACAGCTCCTGCTGCACCACCTTCACTTTGCATTTCAACAATTCTTGGAATATTATTCCAAATATTTTTTTGTCCTTTTGAACTATAAACATCTACATGCTCCCCCATAGGTGATGCAGGTGTTATGGGATAAATTGCACATACTTCATTGGTTTTGTGTGCCACTCTTGCTACCGCCTCATTGGCGTCACATATGAGTTTTTCAAATCCTTTTTCCATAATACTTTATAATTTGTTAAATGTCATATACTAATTGAGTGGGTGAAATTATAAACATTGCATCATTAATTCTATGACATATGTCAGTAATGAAAAAATTGGGGGGCTAGCTCTAATATGATATAAATCATATTTAAATTAGAATTAAGTTGAATTAATAAAAAAAGGTATAAACCACTATAATGGTTTATACCTTTTCTAAACATATTATATGTATCAATAATATGTTTATGAAGCTGAAGTAAAAAGGAATTATTAAGTCCTATTTACCACTAGCTTAAAGTTGTTTTTGTATTTGCGAAATTATTCGCCGTGTAACCAAGCTTTTTTCTCTAAAAGAGCGTCTTCTGTTTCTACATGATTTTCATCAGGGATACAGCAGTCAACTGGGCAAACAGAAGCGCATTGTGGTTCGTCATGGAATCCTTTACATTCTGTACATTTGTCAGAAACAATAAAATAGAATTCATCAGAAATTGGATCGTTTTCTGCATCAGCATCCACTTCTTTTCCATTCGGAGTTTTTACCATTCCTTTTAAAGCAGTTTCATCAGAGTAAGACCAATTTTGATCTGGTTCGTAAATTGCATTGTTTGGGCATTCAGAAACACAAGCATCACAGTTTATGCATTCGTCTGTTATAATTATAGCCATAATTTTAAAATTTTAAATATATAATAATGTACAATATTAAACTTAATTACACTTTCAGTAAATGACAAAAATCATATTTCATCTTAAAAAGTGAAATTATCTTTGGATACTTTAAATATAATGACTCTAAGTCATTTTTCATAAATTAATAAGTTATAAATTATGATAACAGATAAAATGGAACTCCAGCCAGAGGTTTTAGAAGCTGTGGTTATTCGCTTTGTTGGAGATTCTGGTGACGGAATGCAATTAACTGGAACCCAGTTTTCAGATACTTCTGCCATGTTTGGTAATGATATTGCAACGTTTCCTAATTACCCTTCAGAAATTAGAGCCCCACAAGGTAGTTTGTATGGGGTGTCTGGTTTTCAAGTGCATATTGGGAGTGTAGAAGTAAGTACCCCTGGAGATAATTTAGATTTATTGGTGGCAATGAATCCGGCCGGATTAAAAACAAATTTATATGCTTTAAAACCTGGTCATACTATTATTGTAGATTCAAATGCATTTAATAAAAAGAATTTAGAAAAAGCACAATATCAAACAAACCCTCTTGAAGATCATAGTTTAGATAATTATAGGGTCATTCAAGCGGATATGACTTCTTTAACAAAAGAAGCCTTAAAAGATGTTGAAGGTTTAGATAATAAAGCTATTACTAGAAGTAAAAATATGTTTGCTTTAGGAATGGTTTATTGGATGTATGGGAGAGCAAAGGAACATACAATTGAATTTTTTAATAAAAAATTTAAATCAAGTCCGAATTTAATAGAGGCCAATACAAAGGTTCTT
Source organism: Flavobacteriales bacterium (assembly GCA_024641135.1). Taxonomy (GTDB): domain Bacteria; phylum Bacteroidota; class Bacteroidia; order Flavobacteriales; family Flavobacteriaceae; genus Yeosuana. The sequence continues at coordinate 13,651 of JAHEDS010000040.1, read as the reverse complement.
AATGCTGGTTATTATTTTGCCGAAACATTAGAATTAATACCGAATGCCTATACAATTTCTCCCGCAAAAATGCCTTCTGGAACCTATAGAGTTATTATGGGTAACACAGCTACAGCATGGGGGTTTTTAGCAGCTGCTGAAAAATCTGGGTTTGAACTATTTTTAGGATCTTATCCAATTACTCCAGCTACCGACATATTACATGAATTAGTAAAACATAAACATTTTGGAGTAAAGGCCTTTCAGGCTGAAGATGAAATAGCTGGTATTTCATCAGCAATTGGAGCAGCTTTTGCCGGAGATTTAGCAATTACTACTACTTCTGGCCCAGGATTAGCATTAAAAGGAGAAGCCTTAGGTCTGGCTATGATGATTGAACTACCGTTGGTGGTAGTTAATGTACAGCGTGGTGGACCATCTACAGGCTTACCAACAAAAACTGAACAATCTGATTTATTACAAGCTATGTATGGAAGAAATGGTGAAAGCCCTGTAATAGTTATAGCTGCGAGTACACCAAGTAACTGTTTTAATTTTGCTTATCAGGCAGCTAAACTGGCTTTAGAGCATATGACTCCTGTTATATTATTAACTGATGGGTATATTGCCAATGGTTCAGCTCCTTGGAAAATTCAAAGTATTGAAGAACTTCCAGAAATAAAGAATCACATTTCAAAAGAAGCCGTTGAGGACTGGCATCCATATACAAGAAATGAAGATACTTTAGCTAGAAACTGGGGAATACCAGGAACAGCTGGATTTGAACATCGTGTTGGTGGTTTAGAAAAAGACAATGTTACAGGAAATGTAAACCAAGCACCAGAGAATCATGAAAAAATGACTGAAATTAGGGCTGAAAAAGTAAAACGTGTTCGAAATTACATTCCAGATATTACAACGGAATTTGCCGATTCAGGAGATTTATTAGTTATAGGCTGGGGCGGAACTTATGGTTCATTGCATTCTGCTGTAAAACAAATAAATCAGGAAGGTTATAAAAATATTGGATTTGCACACTTTAATTATTTGAATCCGTTACCAAAAAACACAGAAGATTTATTGAAAAGATTCAAGAAAATTGTAGTTTGTGAATTAAATAATGGCCAGTTTGCTAAGGTTTTAAGAATTAATTTTAGCGGCATTGAATTTTTACAATTTAATAAGATTCAAGGCTTGCCATTCGGGAATAATGAATTAATAGATGAATTTAAAAAACTTGTAAAATAATTATGGAAGCAACTCTTGAAAAAAAATACACTTACAAAGATTTTGAAAGTGATCAGGAAGTGAGATGGTGTCCTGGATGTGATGACTATGTTATTTTACGTTCCATGCAAAAAGCACTTCCAGAAATGGGTGTTAAAAAAGAAGAAGTAGTATTTATTTCGGGTATTGGATGTTCATCTCGATTCCCTTATTATATGAATACCTATGGAATGCACTCCATACATGGTAGAGCTCCAGCTATAGCAACAGGAGTAAAATTGGCAAACCCTAATTTAAGTGTATGGGTTATGACTGGTGATGGTGACGCTATGGCCATAGGGGGTAATCATTTTATTCATGTGCTAAGAAGAAATATAAATTTAAATATTGTATTGTTTAATAATGAGATATATGGCTTAACTAAAGGGCAATTTTCTCCAACATCAACAGTAGGTCAAAAAACTAAATCTTCTCCTTATGGAAATACGCAGCCTCCATTTAATCCTGGAGAATTAGCATTAGGTGCTAATGCCAGATTTTTTGGTAGGATAGGAGGTAATGTGCCTAAAGATATTTCTCAAATGCTCATAGAAGCTCATCAGTTTAAAGGAACTTCTTTAATTGAAGTCTTGCAAAATTGCGTGATTTTTAATGACGGATGTTATAGCAATATTACTAATAAAGATGTAAAAGAAGATAAGCAAATCTTTTTGGAGCACGGAAAACCAATGATTTTTGGTAAAAACCGTGATAAAGGTTTAGTCTTAAATAAACTTAAACTAGAAGTGGTTACAATTGGTGAAAATGGTATTACTGAGGAAGATCTTTTAGTGCATGACGCTAAAGAGAAAGATCCTACGATGCATCAAATGTTAGTACGTTTACAATACCCAGTAGCAACAGGAATTATAAGAAGTTATGATGACGTTACACTTGAAGAGCGTGAGGATGAGTTAACAAAACAGGTCAAGAAAAATTCAAAGTTTACTAAAACCAATGATTTATTCTATTCAGGAGAAATTTATATGGTAAAATAAATTCTAAAAAACTGACTTATATCATTAATCACACAGTTATTTACAACTAATTTTGAACTAATAATTTAGAATACTTAATATGGGGTCTGAAGCTATCATTGTATTTTTACTAGCCGGAATTGTATTAGTTGCAGGGGCAAATTTTCTATCTAATTTAATTTCACATAAATCAGATAACCCTCAAAAGCGAGAGCCTTATGAGAGTGGTATGGTTACCATTGGACCAACTTGGGTTCAATTTAAAGTAGGGTATTATCTTTTTGCGATTTTGTTCTTAATTTTTGATGTTGAAGTCGCTTTTTTAGTGCCTTGGGCTGTAGTTTTTAAAGATTTTGGAGCGGTCGCTTTTATTGAGATCCTCGTGTTCTTATTTATATTAGGATTAGGTTTAATTTATGCATGGAAAAAAGGAGCATTGAAATGGGAGTAGAAGACAAAGAACGATATTTATCACAGGCAGAATATAGAAATCAAGAAGTTCCAAAAGATTTCCCTGGAAAAGTTATTCCGGCAGGAAATGGAGCTAACGTGATTGTTACTTCATTAGATCAAATAATCAATTGGGGCCGATCAAATTCACTTTGGTCGCTTTATTTTGGAACCAGTTGTTGTGCTATTGAAATGATGCAAACTGGTGCTGCAAGACATGATTATTCAAGATTTGGTTTTGAAGTAGCAAGACCTTCCCCGCGTCAGGCAGATTTAATAATTATTGCTGGAACGATAGTAAATAAAATGGCGCCAGTGTTACGTCGTTTATACGATCAAATGGCCGAACCAAAATATGTTATAGCTATGGGAGCTTGTGCCATTTCAGGCGGGCCGTTTTTTTATAACTCTTATTCAGTGGTAAAAGGAGCTGATCATGTGATTCCTGTTGATGTTTATGTCCCTGGTTGCCCTCCTCGCCCGGAAGCTTTATTGCAAGGTATGTTGATGCTTCAGGATAAAATTAGAACTGAAAGTATGAAAACTAAAGAAAATCCAATTGACGGATTTGATGAAGGTAAATAAAGATTAAGTTATGACTAATGAAGCTTTACAAAATTTAATAAATACCTGGATTCCCGATTTGGAGTTTTCTGAAGAAGGGTCTCAGTTTTTAAATGTTACGGTTACCCCAGAAAACCTTCATCAATTAATGATAGAATTAAAAAAGAACAAGGAAACGAGTTTTGATTTATTATTCTGCTTAAGCGGTGTTGACTGGCAACCTGAATTAGGCGTTGTATATCATTTAGAATCAACTACTCACAGACATATTATTGTTGTAAAAGTAAAAACGGCAGATAGAGAAAATCCTGCGTTGGATTCTGTTTGCGATATATGGAGAACGGCAGAATTTCATGAACGTGAAGTTTTTGATTTCTTCGGAATAAAATTCAATAATCATCCTAATTTAAAACGCTTATTCTTAACAGATGAATGGGAGGGATTCCCATTAAGAAAAGATTATGAAGATGAAATTAATATGGTTATTAAATAGGTGATTATGGAAACAACTGTAGTTAAAAGTAATTTTAAATCAGAAGAATATTTCATCAATATGGGACCTCAGCATCCTGCAACGCATGGTGTGTTACGGTTGCTTTTAACCATTGATGGTGAAATTATTAAAAGAGTGGAGCCGGATTTAGGATATATACATCGTTCTATTGAAAAAATGTGTGAACGCGATAGCTATCAGCAAATCGTGCATCTTACAGATAGGATGGATTATCTGTCTTCGCATATTAATAATGAAGCGGTTTGTTTAACGGTTGAAAATGCACTCCAGTTAGAAATGCCGGAACGTGTAAAAGTAATTCGAACTATTCTTAGCGAATTAACTAGAATTGCATCGCACACGTTGTGGTGGGGTGTAATGGGAATGGATGTTGGTGCGCTTACTACCTATTTCTATGGGTTTAGAGATAGGGAATTAATCAATGATATTTTTGAAGAAACTTGTGGTGCTCGTTTAACCATGAATTATAATATCCCGGGAGGGTTAATGTTCGATATTCATCCTAATTTTGTAAAAAGAACAAAGGATTTTATCACTCATTTTAAAACAAAATTACCAGAATATGACACCTTATTAACGGGTAACGTTATATTTCAAAAAAGAACAAAAGGAGTAGGGATTTTAACCAAAGAAGACGCTATTTCATTTGGAGCTTCAGGACCTGTAGGTCGTGCTTCTGGTTATTCTTGCGATGTTAGAAAACATCATCCTTACAGTGCTTATGACAGAGTAACTTTCAATGAAGCACTTAAAACTGAAGGCGATACCTTTGCGAGATATCAGGTTAGAATTCAGGAAATGTGGGAATCGATCTCAATTATTGAGCAATTAATAGATAATATTCCAGAAGGAGACGTTCAGGTGGCAACCAATGCGGTTATAAAATTACCAAAAGGAGAGTATTATCAAAAAGTTGAAACAGCTCGTGGTGAATTAGGAGTCTATGTTATAAGTACAGGAACTAAAAACCCGTATCGTGTAAAATTCCGTTCCCCAGGATTTTCAAATTTATCCTTACTTAATCATATAGCCGTTGGTGGAAAAATAGGAGATTTAGTAGCTTCTATGGCAACATTAGACCTTGTAATACCAGATATTGACAGATAAAATGAGCGCAATGAATATATCTTTAAATATAACAGAAACAATTCAAGAATGGCTCATAGGGATGATGCCAGAAGGAGCTGCAAGTATTGTAGCCATGGTAGCAGTAGCTTTAATTTATTTAATAATTTTTGCAGTTGCCGGATTATACTTAGTACTTCTTGAGCGCAGAGTAGCGGCTTGGTTTCAATTGCGTATTGGGCCAAACAGAGTAGGGCCACTTGGTTTATTACAAACGATGGCTGATGCCTTAAAGCTGGTTTCTAAGGAATTAACAGGAACCATTAAAGCTGATAAATTCTTATATAATTTAGCACCTTATTTTGTTATTGTATCCTCACTAATGGCTTTAGCAGTTTTTCCTTTTACTAAGGAATTTCAAGCTTTTGATATTAATATAGGAATCTTCTTTTTAATCGCCATTTCATCGGTTGGTGTGATTGGGATTTTATTAGGGGGATGGAGTAGTAATAACAAGTTTGCTCTTATTGGAGCCATGAGAAGTGGTGTACAAACCATTAGTTATGAGTTGTCTGTTGGTTTATCTTTATTAACTATGGTTGTTATAACCGGAAGTTTACAACTATCGGAAATTGTAGAAGTTCAAAAACAGGGCTGGTTAATCCTTCAGGGTCATGTGCCAGCAATTATTGCTTTTATGGTGTATATGATAGCAGGAACAGCAGAAACAAATAGAGCCCCTTTTGATATGGTGGAAGCCGAATCTGAATTAGGCGCAGGGTTTCATACAGAATACTCAGGGATGAAATTTGCTTATTTCTTTTTAGCAGAATTCATTAACATGTTTATTATTGCGGCTGTAGCAACTACTGTATTTTTTGGAGCATGGTTATCACCTTTTGGAATTACAGAATCCATTCCTTGGTTAGGCGCTTTCTGGTTCTTAGGAAAAACATTAGTACTGGTCTTTTTAATGATGTGGTTTCGCTGGACATTTCCGCGTTTAAGAGTGGATCAATTATTAACGCTTGAATGGAAATATTTGTTGCCAATAAACTTAGTGAATCTGGTAATTATGGCCATAATTGTTTGGTTGAACTTAACAATTAAATTTTAGAAGCATGAGTTATTTTTCAAATATATATAATGGAATAAAAACATTGCTAACTGGTATGAGTGTTACCGGAAAGTATTTTTTAACCTCCCGTAAAGGAGCCATTACACAGCAATATCCAGATAATCGGGATACCTTAAAAATGTTTGAACGTTTTCGTGGTGAGGTAGTAATGCCTCATGATGAAAATAACGAACATCAATGTACTGGATGTCAAAAATGCGAATTAGCCTGTCCAAATGGAAGTATTGAAATAATCTGGGATAGAGGCATCGATGAAACAACCGGCAAAAAGAAAAAGTTTATTGATAAACACATTTATCATTTAGGATTATGCACCATGTGCGGTTTATGTATTGAAGCATGTCCGACAGATGCCATAGTTTGGGCTCCTAATTTTGAGAACTCAACTTATGATAGAACACAATTAACAAAAGTGTTAAACAGACCCGATTCTAAAGTTAAAGCTGGTATAGAAGATTAATCTTATGGAAAAATATATTTTTTACATTCTATCGTTTATAATAATAGCATTTGCTGTAGCATCTGTTTCTAGTAGAAAAATGCTCAGATCTGTTATTTATCTGCTATTTGTTCTTTGTGGCATTGCAGGGATTTATTTTTTAATTGACTATAATTTTTTAGCGGCTATTCAATTAACGGTTTACGCTGGCGGAATTATTGTGTTGATTATTTTTTCAGTATTACTAGTTCATCATATTGAAATGGAGCTTGAAATGGCTAAAGTTTCACGTAAAATTTTAACTGCTCTAGTATGTTCTTTAGGTCTTGGGGTTTTCTTATATACAATTTATAATAATGAGTTTGTAGTTGTTGAAAATCAAATTACAACTTCCACAGCAGATATAGGCGGTAAATTATTAAGCTATGATGCCGGTGGATTTATATTGCCTTTTGAGGTAGTGAGTGTATTGTTATTAGCAGCGATGATAGGGGCTATTATTATTGCAAAAGGCAGAAAACTTAACGATAAAAATGAAGAAGCACTATGATAGCAGGTATTAGCATTTACGAAATTTTAACAGTAACATCTATCTTATTTTTTATAGGGATTTACGGTTTTATTACAAGAAAAAATCTTATTTCAGTATTAATTTCTATTGAATTAATATTGAATGCATCTGTTATAAACTTTGTTGTTATCAATAAGTATTTATATCCAGATATGCTGCAAGGCGTTATTTTTTCAATTTTTATTATTGCAGTCGCAGCTGCCGAAACGGCACTTGCAGTTTCCATTATTATTAATCTTTACAGACAAATAAGTTCTGTTGAGGTTAAAGACACTGAAATCATGAAATATTAATATTTCGAATTATGAATATTAGTTACATTATATTAATTCCTTTAGTTCCTTTAGCAGTATTTCTGTTGTTAGGAATAAACAGTCAAAAAATTAAACCTGCCATCTCTGGTTATATAGGTGTGCTTGGATTGTCAATTTCCGCTGCACTTTCTTTATATACAGCTTACCAGTACTTTTTAGTACAGGGAAAAGTTGATGGTGTTTACCAAACATTTGTAAGTAAAACCGTTTGGATGAAATTTACCGAAACACTACATATTGATATGGGAATACTTATTGACCCTATCTCTGTGATGATGTTGGTAGTTGTTTCAATAGTTTCCTTAATGGTACATATATATAGTAGAGGTTATATGAAAGGGGATGAAGGATATACTAGATTTTTCGCCTTTCTATCCTTATTTTCATTCTCAATGTATGGCTTGGTTTTAGCAACGAATCTTTTCCAAATTTATATTTTTTGGGAACTGGTTGGGGTGTCTTCCTTTTTATTAATTGGATATTATTATACAAAACCATCAGCGGTAGCCGCTGCCAAAAAAGCATTCATTGTGACTCGATTTGCTGATTTAGGATTCTTAATCGGAATTTTAATTATGGGGTATTTCGCAGGCACTTATGATTTTCAAACACTAAACAATCCAGAAGGTAGTGTTATCTTAAATTGGGCATCTACGTCGTTTATGGGTCTTTCGGTTATTACTTGGGCATTATTATTAATATTTATGGGTGGTGCTGGAAAATCGGCCATGTTTCCACTACATATTTGGTTGCCAGATGCTATGGAGGGACCAACACCTGTATCTGCATTAATACATGCAGCAACCATGGTGGTTGCAGGGGTCTATTTAGTGGCTCGCTTGTTCCCAATGTTCTATTTTGTTGAAAATGGGTTTGCGCTAAATATAGTAGCTTATGTAGGGGCTTTTTCATCTCTTTTTGCTGCAATTATTGCCATTACTCAAACAGATATAAAACGTGTTTTAGCATTTTCAACTATGTCTCAAATTGGTTACATGATGCTAGCTTTGGGTGTGTCTGGATACGATGGACACGAAGGTGTGGGTTATATGGCTTCAATGTTCCATTTATTTACACATGCCATGTTTAAGGCGTTATTATTCTTATGCGCTGGTTCTGTTATTCATGCAGTACACAGTAATTATTTAAAAGACATGGGAGGCTTACGCAAGTATATGCCAATAACAAATATTACATTTTTAATTGCTGCTTTAGCAATAGCCGGGGTGCCTCCGTTTGCAGGTTTCTGGAGTAAAGATGAAATTTTAGTAGCTGCTTTTGAACATAATATGCTTATATATTATGTGGGTGTATTTGTAGCAGGATTAACCGCTTTTTATATGTTTAGAATTTACTTTGGAATATTCTGGGGTAAAGAAAAAGAATATGAACATGCACCGCATGAATCACCTAAATCAATGACTTTCCCATTATTATTTTTAGCGGTATTAAGCATGGTGGCTGGATTTATTCCATTTAGTGAATTTGTTTCACCTGATAAAGTAGGGTTTGAAGCGCATTTAAACTATCCTTTAGCAGCAATAGCTACGAGTGTTGGTTTATTAGGAATTATTTTGGCATGGATTTTTTATAAAAAGGAAAACAGCCTATCAGACAGATTTGCAATGGCCTTCGGCCCTTTCTATAAGTGGACAAGTGATAAGTTTTATTTTGATGAAATTTATTTATTCATCACCAAGAAAATCTTATTTAATAATGTATCGGCCCCGTTGGCAAAATTTGATAAGAAGTATGTAGATGGAACCATGGAGGGTGTTGGTAACAAGACCGTTTGGTTATCAGGTAAGATAAAAGGACTGCAATCTGGTAAGGTTCAGGACTACGCGTTTTCATTTGTTATGGGAGCGGTCATTATAGCATTAGTATTTATTTATTTGTGGACAAACTAAAAGATTAATATGGATATTCTAACTCTTTTCATAATCGTACCTATAATAACCATTATAGCCTTAGTTTTTTCAAAAGGTTTGGAGCGGTCGCGTCTTGTTTCTATGATTGGGAGCATCATTCAACTGGGAATGGCAATTAATTTGGTCTTCGCATATTTTAAAGAACGTGCTGTAAATACAGATATCATGGTGTTCAATAAAGATGTCGTATGGTTTAAAAATTTCAACATTCACTATAATATTGGAGTGGATGGGATTTCAGTAGCTTTAATATTATTAACCGCCATTGTTGTTTTGGCTGGTGTTTTTATCTCATGGAAAACAAGCGAATTACCTAAAGAATTTTTTATCTCACTTATTGTGCTTTCATTAGGTGTCTATGGTGTTTTTATTTCTATCGATTTGTTTACGTTATTCGTGTTTTTTGAAATAGCGGTGATACCAATGTATTTATTAATTGGTATCTGGGGTTCCGGCCCAAGAGAATATTCAGCCATGAAATTAACGCTAATGTTAATGGGAGCTTCTGCCGTTTTATTAGTAGGAATATTAGGAGTTTACTTTAATTCAAATGCCGATGGAGGGCCTTTAACTTTCAATATATTAGAAATTGCTCAAGTTAACATTCCATTTGCGGTGCAAAAATTATTTTTCCCATTCTTATTTATTGGGTTCGCAGTAATTAGTGCTTTGTTCCCATTTCATACATGGTCACCAGATGGTCATGCATCAGCTCCAACAGCGGTATCTATGTTACATGCGGGAGTTTTAATGAAATTAGGTGGTTATGGTGTATTTAGAATAGCTATGTTTTTATTACCCGAAGGGGCATTACATTGGTCTTGGTTCTTTATTATTTTAGCTGCTACTGGCGTTGTTTATGGTGCTTTTTCTGCAATCAAACAAACCGATTTAAAATACATCAATGCCTATGCTTCTGTAAGCCATTTAGGATTAGTATTATTTGCATTATTAACACTTAATAAAATTGCGTGGAATGGTGCCATAATTCAATCTTTATCGCATGGTTTACTTACAGCCTTGTTTTTTGCACTTATAGGGATGATTTACGGAAGAACACATACCAGAGATATCACTAAACTTGGTGGAATGATGAAAATACTGCCTTTTATTGGCGCTATTTATGTTATTACAGGTTTGGCTTATTTAGGTTTACCTGGATTTAGTGGATTTGTTGCTGAAATGAACATTTTCGTTGGGGCGTTTCAGGAGAATTCAGACACATTTAATAGGGTTCTTACTGTATTAGTTGTGTCTTCAATAGTGGTAACATCAGTTTATATACTAAGATTGGTTGGAAAAATAATGATGGGACCATTACAAACGAATGAGGTTACAGATTTACCAAAGGCAACATGGTATGAAAAAACAGGAATTTTATTGTTAATGATTCCGGTTGTTGGAATAGGTGTGGCACCTTTCTGGTTAAGTGATATGATTATGAAAAGTTTAGAACCTTTCATTCAGGGAGTTTTATAATATTTAAATAGATAACTAAATGAATTTTAGTAGCTTTTTATTGATGCGGCAAGAGATTTTACTTCTAACAATTATATTGTTGTTATTAGTAGCTGAAATTTCAATTTCAAAATCCAAAAAACAAAGTATTGTACATTTGGCGCTTTTCTTATTTGGAATACATACTATCATTGGGTTTTTTCCAATGGAAACAGGCAATTTGTTTGGAGGGATGTTTCGAAATACAGCCTTAATACATTTTTTTAAAAATGTTCTTAATGTTGGGGTATTTATATTGTTGCTTCAATCGGCGGATTGGTTACAGGAAAAAATTGTTGATCAGAATAAAGGGGCAGAGTTTTTTATACTCTTATTCTCTTCGTTATTAGGAATGTATTTTATGATTTCGGCAGGCGATTTCTTAATGTTTTACTTAGGATTAGAGCTTTCTACATTACCGGTTGCTGCTTTGGCAGCCTTTGAGGTCACTAAACGTATTTCTAGTGAAGCGGGTATTAAATTAATATTATCGGCAGCATTAGCTTCAGGAGTGTCTTTATTTGGTGTTAGCATGTTGTATGCAACCTCAGGTTCTATCTATTTTGATGAGATTATGGCTGTTATTTCCTCAACCAATCTAACCATATTAGGGTTTATTTTATTCTTTGCAGGTCTGGCTTTTAAAATATCGTTAGTGCCTTTTCATTTCTGGACAGCAGATGTATACGAAGGGGCTCCAATTAGTGTAGCATCCTATTTATCGGTTATATCAAAGGGCGCTGCGGTTTTTATTTTAATGATTTTACTGTTTACAGTTTTAAAACCACTTATGCATGTGTGGGTTAATATCATTTATGTGATTGCTATTGCAACCATGTTTATTGGTAATTTATTTGCATTACGTCAGCAAAACATGAAACGCTTTTTAGCATTCTCATCCATTGCACAGGCAGGATTCATTTTATTAGGATTAATTACGGGCACTCAATTAGGTACTGCTACTATTATTTACTTTGTTTTAATTTATATATTTTCAAATCTAGCGGCTTTTGGTGTAGTTCAGGCTATTTCATTAAAAACTGGTAAAGAAAACATGAATGATTATGAAGGATTGTACAGAACAAATCCGAACTTAAGTTTAGTAATGATGCTAGCCTTATTTTCATTGGCAGGGATTCCTCCTGTAGCTGGATTTTTCGGAAAGTTCTTCTTGTTCACAGCTGCTGCAAGTGAAGGGTATTACTTGCTTGTATTTATTGCTGTAGCTAACGTTACTATTTCATTATATTATTATTTACTGGTTGTTAGAGCCATGTTTTTAAGAACTAGTGATCAAGCGATACCTTATTTTAAAAACAAATTATATATGCGATTAGGGCTTTTGGTAACAGTCGTTGGTATTTTGGTGTTAGGTCTTTATAGTCCGTTATATGATTATATTTTTGAATTAAGTAAAAATTTAAATTAATACGTTATGTCATTATCAGGAAGTCATATGTTTGGAAGTATTGAAGAAACGCGCGTTACTTTTGTTGAAAAGGGTGTTTCTGAAGATCGTAGAGATTTTTTAAAAAAACTGTTAGAACATAATGGATTTGAAGTTATTCTTCAAGAAGATAAAAAGAAAGCTGAAGAGGATCCTCAATTGTATACTGTAGCAGTGACCGATATGACATTTAATCCAACTATTTGGGTTTACCAAAGAAAACTAAAAACCTTTGATGGTCATAAAGTGAATCAGGATTATTGGGAACAACGCTCTACAGATACCAATCCTCATTACTGGAATAATGGTGAAAAATAAAACGTTTTAAACTGTTTTATAATCAATTAAGTTTTGTGGGCCTTCAAGAATAGTTCTTATTATTTGAAGAGTGCCATCTTCTTTAGTTGAAATTTGCCATTTAATTAAAGCAATTTTTCCATTTTCAATTTCAATCCCTGTAATACTTCGGGGGTGGACACAACTACCATCATTAAAAAATGCAATCTCACCTGGTTTTGGAAAACGCGGCCTGTGGGTATGACCTACAATAGTTATTAAATTATTATTGTTTGTAATCCACTTTTTAATTCTACGTTCAATTTTAATGAGTTCTTTATAATTTTTAGCTGGACTGGTTGGATCTGCTATTCCCATGACATTTAACGGTTTCCATAGGACTCTTACCATAAACCGACTCCATTTCCAGAATAAATAATTCCACCAGTCGGCTTGGTGACCATGAGTTAAAAATAATTCTTGTTGTGTATCAATATTTTTTAAAATGATACCTTCATGGTAAGTGATATCTTTAAATAATTCTACATTTTCACCAGTTTTTTCATCAAAATAGGTCGATAAATATTTTTTTACAAAATGTGGGTTCTTATAAACCATATCATGATTTCCCCATATTAAGTGCAATCGTTTTTCTGTGTAAAATTGCTTCATGAGTAAATACACATTTTGATGAGCTTCGAAAATGGACTTGAAGTATAAGTTTTCCCAAAGTTCGTCACCATCTCCGACTTCACAATAGTCAAAACCATTTTTATAATAGTGTTTTAAGGCATGAAAATAGATGTTTCTATTATTAGCAAAATCATCTGCAAAACTATTATCACCTCTGTGGCAATCACTAAATAAAATAAATTTAGAGCTGTTATTAAATTCAATAACTTTTGCAGTTTTATAAGCCTTATCTAATCGTTTCTTTGAGGTAAGCATAAAGTAAATGTAATAAAAAAAGCCCTTCATTTAGAAGAGCTTTTAGAGTTTTAATAAGCGTTAATTTATTGGTAGATGTTATTTAAAGGCATTTAAACCTGTAACATCTAGTCCTGTAATTAATAAATGAATATCATGAGTACCTTCATAAGTTATAACACTTTCAAGGTTCATAGAATGGCGCATAATACTATATTCACCAGTAATTCCCATACCACCTAACATTTGTCTAGCTTCACGAGCAATATTAATAGCCATATCTACATTATTTCTTT
>JAHEDS010000109.1 GCA_024641135.1 Flavobacteriales bacterium | reverse complement strand
TACTTGGTCACACAGCTGTTGAATAATGACTCTGGCTGTAGTCTCATCATCAATAATAATACAATTCATAAAATTTATTAAAGGGTCGCTAAATACGCTGTTATGCTCTGCAAAATCTCATCAAACTCTTTTTCTAAGGTATTTTTATGGTCCCTTAAACTGTTTTCAAATTGCGTTGCTAGCTCATAACTCTTTTCAAGACCTAAAATACTAATTTTATGTTTAAGTTTATGTACATTTTCTGAAGCTTCAATAAAATTATTCGATTTAATATTTTTGTAGTAAACGGCCTTTTCTTCTGGAAACTCGTTTTTTATAATAGAAATTAGCTTTTCTTCAAAGCTTTTATCACCGCCAGACAGTTGGTTTATATAACCTAAATTGGGTTGTTCTTTCATTATTTCTTAATTGTAAAAAAGAAAGTTGTTCCCTCTCCCGGTGTACTCTCTAACCAAATTTCACCTTTATGCAATTCAACAATTTTCTTAACTATTGACAACCCAATTCCGGTTGAATCTTCGCGTTCTTGTAAGGCATGAAATATTTCAAATATTTTTTGATGGTATTTTTCATCAATACCACACCCATTGTCTTTAATAGAAAACTGATAATGCGTTTTATTTTCCTCAAAATCAATTTTAACAAACCCATTTGGCTTATCAATAAACTTAACAGCATTACTTAATAAATTCTGAAAAAGTTGATGTATTTTAATTTTATCAGCAAAAATTGTTGGCAAAGAATTTAATATATAAATAGTGATATGTTCTGGTTTAAACAAGACAGAGAGCACCTCATCTACCAAATTATTTAAGTCTATTTCCTGTTTTAAATCTATTTCTGTACCAACTTCTGAATAATGTAGTATATCTGTAATGAGCGCTTCCATTTTTTCTAAAGTAGATTCAATAAGGTTAAAATGAATTAAACTTTGTTCATCTAATTTACCAACATTATCTGCTTTAAGCCATTCTATTAAGGCATAAATACTTCGTAACGGTGATTTTAAATCGTGCGAGACTATGTGTGCATATTCCTGCAACTCATCATTACTTTTTTCAAGTTGAGTTAGCAACTGTTCTTTTTGTATTTGTAGATTTTTAATTTCTGTAATATCTAAATGAATTCCTATACCTCCATCAGACTCGCCATTTATATTATAATTTGGAGCACCGCTTACTAACCAAAATCTCTTTTCACCTTTTTTGTTTTTTACCTCTAATTCAAAGGTAGAAGCATGCCCTTGATCTCGCTGAATTATTACTTTTTTTAATAATTCCTTATTCCCTTTAGAAGGTATTGGTAATAATTCGATGGCATTTTTTCCCAAAAGCTCGGCTTCTGAATATCCAGACATGTTTAGGAAACTTTGATTTGCCATGACTATTTTGTTTCCATTATCAAATTCTAACAGACCCAAATTCATATTAGCAATAATTCTAACATATTTTTCTTTTTGGGTCTCTATAGATTCATGATATTTTTTAATAATTGTTATATCTCTATAGGTCCATAAATCTCCTTTATTGATGCCATTTTTATAAATAGGAATATAACCTCCCTCAAAAGTTTTCCCATTTTTCATTACCATTTCTTCATTTATAACTAATTCTCTATTCTTTAAAGTAGTTTTAATCCCATTTATAAATGATTCAGGATTTTCAAATTGGTCCTTCGCATTTTCAGCCGCTTTTAAACAATCTAATCCTTGTAACGTTTCAGGTGGTACATCTATGTCAAATAATTCACAAAATCTGGGGTTTACAAATACGACCTTGCCAAATTCATCAGACATTAACACGCCCTTATCCAGATTTAGCATTAACGTATGCAACCTTTCTTCCGATGCTCTTAATTCGCTTTCAACTCTTGTACGTTCTTTTAAATCTATAGCACTTTTTACTTGCATTGCCACTAAACTGGCAATACTATTTAACATGTCAAGATGTTTATAAGAAAAATAATCTCTCTCTTTATGTTCTGCATCTATCACTCCAATAACTTTATTACCTATCTTAATAGGTATCGTTATTTCCGATAATCTTGTAGCATCGTCAACTATATAATCTTTATCTAGGCTTGTATCTGCAATTAATTCTCCTATTCCTGTTTTAGCTACTCTTCCAGTAATACCCTGATTGTAGCTAAAAATTAATTTATTATGATTATTTAATATTTTACCATAAGCCGCAATTTGTTCCACTTTTTCTGTCTCTTCATGGCACAGATAAAAAACACAATCATTGGTCCCTAAATAATCAGCTATTTTTTGAGTTATTTCAAAGGCAATATCATAAATATCTAATTTTCCTAAAACGGACTGTCCTATGCTATTAATGAGTTCAACAACTAATTCTTTTTCCTTTAGTTCTGTAATATCCCGCACAATGGCTTGTGCCGCAACAGGCTTGCCTTTATCTAAAATTACGCTACCATTTACATGAACTATTTTTATCTCATTATACTTGGTAATTAATCGTATTTCAAAATCTTTAATAAACCCCTCTTTCAGAAAAGTTTCAAAGGAAGCTACCATATACGCGACATCTTCTGGATGCACCATTTTGGCCAAATTTTCATCGGGATATTTTTCTGGAATACCCAACAAACGCATGGCCGCATTGTTCATTCTTAAAATATCACCTACTAAATTTACAATGATATAAGGGTCAACAATGTTTTCAAAAACACCTTGTAACTGAGAATCTGTTTTGGTATATTCAGACTCTAAATCTGAATATAAATTTTCCAGTTTTTTATTGGTTTCATAAAGAGACCTGGATTTTTCTTCTAAAATAGCTTCAGCTGCTTTTCTTGCCTGTTTTTCGCGGTTTAAAGCACGTTGTAATATGTCTATTTTGTTTTGATCCATTAATTTTTATTAATAATAAACTTCACTTCGGTACCGTCTTCTTTTATTTTTTCTAAAACAATGGTCGCCGTACTATTAAAATGCTCAAAGGTTTTATTCATTAATCCCAACCCAAAATGGTGCATGGCTCTGCTGGATTTATAAATCATTACAAGTGAGTTTTTAGTTTTTTCAACAACCTCAAACGTTGGCAACTCTGCATCTGGATATATTTTTAAAACTTCAACATGTATATGATTTTCTATAGATGCCAGCATTTCAATTGGGTCGTTGAATGAAGCCGCCAATCCAGGATAACTTTTATTTAAAACTGCAAATAAATGTTCCCCATAAACCAATAACAAATTGTCTATAGACATGCCGGTGTTTTCACTTAAATGCTGCAAGAGTTGCAGCATTTCTGAAAACTCATAAGTCCCTACTGATGTATACACACCATTAGATTCTAATTGAGATTTTTCAATAATTTCATCTACTACTTCAAGACCAAATTTTTCTTCAACCAATTCTAAAAACTCTGTAAATACAATCCCTTTCATTTATGCTTTTATTAATTCAGTTATACTCCAGTAATCAAATACTTTTGCCATCCTAGAAACATAGTCTTCATACTTTAAAGGTTTTAAAACATAGCCTGAAATACCAATTTCATAACATGTGCGTAAATCTTTATGATTGCTAGATGTTGTTAAAATGATGGTTGGTATATATTTTAAATGCTCATCTGCTTTTAAAATTTTTAAAAACTCAATGCCGCTAATTTTCGGCATGTTTAAATCCAATAAAATAATATCTGGCAGATGCTCTTTTTCTTCCAATATTCTAAGTGCTTCTTCGCCATTTGAGGCTTCAATAATTTCATGACTAAGATCTAAACTTTTTAAAGTTCTGTTCATCTTCATAACCTCAATCATATCATCCTCTATAAGTAATACTTTTAAGTTTTTTGTCATGGTTTCTTCGGTATAAGATATTCCGTTGTTAAATATCATAATTTTTTCACATTAAATAGGGTTTACTTTGCGAAATTACTTCTGTTTTTACGCATTTAATTTAAAAATCGGCTAGAAAACACCCTAATATAGCCCAATAGCATCAATGTATAGACGAATGGTTTTTTGATTAAATTTAAAAAAAATGCAAAAAAAAAGCCTCAACACCTACTTGGTTGAGACTTTTTAAACATAAGCAGGTTTTTAATATTGTTTTGCACTCTTAAAATTTACATTTATTACCCTACGTTTTAAAACGTGAAAAATTTACTTAAGATTGAGTGAAATTTAATTTCACTCATAAAACAATAAAGTTATTCCGTACTTACTCATAGCGTTAACCCAAAAAATTAACTTGCTATTTTGTTATAATCTTGTTTATAATTTTTTATCAAAAATTGAAATACATTATAATAGTCACTCTCAATATCGCACATAGGTATGTAGTATTTTATACCATAAAACTCAATAATACTATGATTTTTTTGTGCTAAATTAATGTATCTTAAACTTTCATTCTCTCGTACTTTTATACCATTATCAATTATAAAATGTACTTGTTCATTATGACTCACAAAAGGATAATGGTTTGGTTTAGTTAGGACTGAAGTATCATTATTTTCATTTTCCATATGCAATTGTTGTAACGTTTTGGCTATGAGCAGTAGCGACCCGAAGGGCGCTATTGCATATAGGTTTTGTTGTAGCCAGTTGTTTACTTGTGAAAACCTAATTCTTAATTAATTTTCCAGAGTAAACCTTGTTTTCCGAGGTCATTTTTAGGAAATAAACACCAGCACTTAAGTTGGATAAATCAATTGTTTTTACATTTCTAATTTCCTTCAATAATCTTCCGCTAACAGAATATAGTTGAATATTAATATCTGTTGATTGTAATTTAATTTGAAGAATATCATTAACAGGGTTTGGATAAAAGGCAATCACTTCCTTTGTTAGTTCATTAACATTAAGCGTAGCGGTAGGTGTTGCGGTATCGATTCCATAGTCACTTCTGTCGTTATTTGTAGTAATTACAGCTACACTAAACTCATAGTCTGTGTCGTTTGTTAAACCTGTAATATTTGTTGTAGTTGTGCCTGCATCTGTTATTGACTGCCCACCAATAGTATTGGCGGTTCCAACTTCTTTCCAAAGAACAATGTAAGCACTAAAAGTACGACCACCTAAATCTGTTAAATTCCATGATAGTGATACTTCACTGTCACCTGGTGTAGCCGTTATAGAAGGAGTAGGTATTTGGTCGGTAAGGGGTGTAGCTACTTCAACATTACCAAATGGACCGTTTACTTCACCACCTAGTTCATTATATACAGCTCTTACTGAAAACTCATAGGTTGTACCATTGGTTAAACCAGTAACATTTGCACTAAGGTTCGTGCCTGCATCAACTATTACTGGTGAGCCTCCGCTTATAGGTACATATTGATATTCATATCGTACTATGGGATCACCATTATGGTGCAGAGGTTCTTGCCATAATATATCAACAAACGTAACACCTGTATTTGAAATTGTTAATATTGGTGCTAAAGATAATTGTAGTGCCCCAATATCTCGAAATCCATTCGCGTCAAAACGCTCATTACCCAGAACATCTTCAGTTATTGGATTACCATCAACAGGGTTTATTAAAGGTGTATTTACTACATCTATTAATACACCAGACACATCTGGAGATACCAATTCAGCATCATTATATGCGATTTGTGTTGCTACAGCAGATTTGAATCCTGGGGTTCCAGTAATCAAACTTGGTTGTGAAGTAATTGTTTGTAAAGCAGAAGCATCTTGATTAAAAGTTGATTCAATCCATGTGTTTACATCCGCTGTAAATCCGCTGCCCGAACCGCCCAAAGTAGCTAATAAGTTACCTGTATTTTCTTTAAAATTAAACCCAAGAGCCGATTCTGAAAAATTAATTACACCATTTAAACTTTCAATTAAAATTTGAGAAGAAACAGGGCAGTTTGTTTCGCATTGGTTTGAATTCCATTTAATTGACGACCCAATAATATTCATTGGTCCGCTAGAACCATTAACTACGCGCTCACCGTAGCGAGGTCTATCTGTATCTGCAGTGGTCATTGTAGAGTTAACAATATTGGTTTCACTGTTAGAGCCTCCTACAAAAATACCTCCAGAACCTAAAAGCCTAGAACTAACTATATTTACTTCTGAAGTTGATGATCCTAGCCACTAAATCAAAAATTGATTCCCCTCTTCAAGACTATAAAACAAAGACTTTTGTATAGTTAAATTACCTGCATTGCTTAATGAAGAAATCATTGGCCCTGAGCCATCAGATGCAAAATTATAAGACTCTGAAAATCTTGAGTCTTTAATTGATAGGTTAGCACCATCTTCTGCTCTAATTAAGGCTTTTACTGTACAATTATAAGTGGATCTGATCTCCTTGGCCGAAAAGTTTTCAAGATTAAGGGTGGCGTTGTTTCTAATTATTGCGATGGAATTAAATTGTTTGATTGATAAATTTTTAACGGTTACTGTTATTCCAGGGCTTACTTCCATAAAGTTTGGCATCACAGCTATAATTATATCAGTAGGAGTAGTGCCAGGACATTGACTAACGCTATTAACTTCTCCTGCCTGACTTACCCATTTCTGATAACCATTTAATGCACCTCCTTTTCCGTCAATAGTGACAGACTCTGTGATGACACTCATGTAACCATCACTACCACCTAAATAGTTAGGGTGTGCTGCATGCACTTGTAAACCAGGTGTAAATTCAATTATATCTGCCCCTGGATTTGAATTAGCATCCAATATAGCTTGATTAAATGAACCTGGTCCGTCTTTTGAGGTAGATGTAACTGTAAAAGTTGTTTGTGCAGAAGCGTATTCTACGGTTATAATGAGTAGAGTAAATAATACGGTTTTATATTTGATCCATGTTTTCATTGCTATTCTTTTTTTTAGAGAGACAAAATAAATTTTTATTTTTTTTCTAAATTACATTTTTTAATAGGTAAACAAACCCCAGATGAAATTTACATTCTAAACCCGGTTATTTGGTAGGTTTTAACGGTTTGGGTATGGTGCGTGTCCCGCAAGGCATGCACTATACCCGTTGTTGTAGACAGTATTTATTTTTGGACGATCAATTACGCATCTTGTCACTCTCGTAGACTTGTTCTTTTAAGT
>JAHEDS010000108.1 GCA_024641135.1 Flavobacteriales bacterium | reverse complement strand
AATAATTCAGATAATATATCATTAGTTACTTGATAAATTCTATTATTAGTTCTTATTGCAAAAAGAATATCCCCAACTGTCTCAACAGCTAAAAAGTCACCGGTGGTTACAACCTCCCAGTTCTGAAAATCAATTAAATTAGGATTCGATGTTTGAGCCTTTCTTAATCCACTTCCATTTTGACAAGCGGCATAAATATACTCACCTAACACAGCTGTTTGCTTCACAATCGTTTGGCCTCCTAAATTTCCAATAAAATAGGTGTCTCCAAACTCCAGACGCTCTAAGTTAAAAACCGAAATACCATAATTAGTAGAAACATAAACCAGATTTCCAAAAGCATTGAAATGATTAATTCTTTTGCTTGTTGGAGGAATCGTTGTTTTATCTATTATATCAACTACTGTAAGAACGCTATCATCATTATCAAAAGCAATTTCCATCAAACCATTTTCATAGCCAATCATTAACAACTCATAAGTTTCGCTATAATAAATAGTAGATATTTGTTCTCCAGAAAGCCCATTAATTGTTGTGAGTTCTTTAATCTCATTTGTCTGAACATCATAACTAAAGATAGCGTTTTCAGAAGCTGCATAAATTTTATTATTCCCGTTTACTACATCTTTGATATTATAAAATGAAAAATACCCTTGCCACAAAGCTGAATAATCTTGTGCAAATTGATGACTTGAGGAAAGAAAAATGAAAACTATTATAATCTTCTTCAACATGGCTACTAGTTTAACAGTCAAATATATTTATATCTAACGAGTTTTATCTTAAAATGATATAAATAAAACAAAAAAGCTTCCTTTATTTAAGGAAGCTTTTTTAATAGGTTATAAATCTTTGATTATACGATTCCTTGTTCTAACATAGCATCTGCTACTTTAATAAAACCGGCTATATTAGCCCCTTTTACATAATCTATATATCCATCATCTTGAGTGCCAAATTTAATACATGCAGAATGTATTGATGACATCATTTGATGTAGTTTAGCATCTACTTCTTCTGTAGTCCAATTTAATTTCATAGCATTTTGTGACATTTCCAAACCAGAAACACCTACTCCTCCAGCATTGACTGCTTTTCCCGGACCGAAAGGAATTTTTGCTTTATGAAATGCTTCAACAGCTTCAGGGGTACAGCCCATATTAGAAACTTCTGCCACATATTTAACGCCATTAGCAACTAATTTTACCGCGTCTTCACCATTTAATTCGTTTTGAGTCGCACTTGGCATAGCAATATCACATTTTACTTCCCAAGGTTTTTTACCTGCAATAAATTTTGCTTCTGGAAATTCATCAGCATAAGGCGAAACAATATCATTATTAGTAGCTCTAAGCTCTAACAAATAGTCTATTTTTTCAGCATCTAATCCTTTTTCATCATAAATATATCCATCTGGTCCAGAAATAGTGACAACTTTCCCTCCTAATTCGGTTACTTTTAAAGCAACTCCCCAAGCAACATTACCAAAACCTGAAACACATACTATTTTATCTTTAAAAGAATCATTATTTGATACTAACATTTCATTCGTAAAATAAGTGGCCCCGAACCCAGTGGCTTCAGGTCGAACCAAACTGCCTCCCCAATTAAGCCCTTTGCCTGTAAAAACTCCTGTGTTTTCTATTTGAAGCTTTTTATACATTCCATACATATACCCTATTTCTCTTCCACCTGTTCCAATATCTCCGGCAGGTACATCTGTATTTGGTCCAATTATACGCCATAATTCAAGCATAAAAGCCTGGCAAAATCGCATAATTTCGGCATCTGATTTTCCTTTTGGATTAAAATCAGAACCCCCTTTAGCGCCTCCTAAAGGCAAGGTCGTTAATGCATTTTTAAATGTTTGTTCAAAACCTAAAAATTTAAGAATACTTAAATTTACACTAGGATGTAATCTGATACCTCCTTTATATGGCCCAATAGCATTATTAAACTGTATTCTGTAACCTAAGTTAACATGTACTTGGCCTTCATCATCTGTCCAAGAAACTCTAAACGTTAATACACGATCTGGTTCAACTAATCTTTCAATAATTTTAGCTGATTCGTATTGTGGGTTTTCATTATAAATACTTTCAATTGATTCCAATACTTCATGTACTGCTTGCAAGTATTCCTTTTCACCTGGATGTTTGGTTTCAAGGTTTGTTAAAATGTTCTTTACATTCATAATCTTTAAATAGAAAAGTGTTTAAAATATACTGCAAAAATACCAATATTAAATTCAATAATTCCGAATTTATGTGCGTATTTTTTATTAATTCGACAAAGTAAATTGGATTTTTAAAGTAAATTCGTTTTTGGGTTTTTAAAACCCCTTTAGAAATTATAAGTGCTTCTTGTTTTTATTTTACATAAACCCTTCTGGAGGTAAATCGTCTATCGAATTTTCCAATAATTCTTGATTCTGATTGATTATAAATCCTGATTTAAAAATAGCTGCCTTATTGCTTTTACCTTCAATAATAATTGTTAACGGTTCTTTAAAACAAATATGTCTTAAATACTCGTCTTCATAACAGGCCTCTTGCTTGTTTAAATAATCTAAATCAAAGAATCCATCATCCATAAAAGGATTAATAGTGAAGTAGCCAACTTTAAACGACGTTAAATTTTGAAAAAAATGTGTGCCTTGGCTCGGGTCAATTCTAAAATCATTTAACCCAGCTTCAACAATTATTTTTGCAGAGGATATTTGCGGCCATATTACAGGAATGCCCAACCAAGGATCACTTGAACCCCATCGCCCAGGACCTACTAAAATGTATTCCTGATCTTGTTCTGAAAATTTTTTATTTATTCGCTCAACAGCTGAAGCTATTTCTCTTGTATTTGCAGGGTTGAACGTTTCCGGTTTCACATAAACAAAATTTCTTATGTGATTATAAATCCCATTCCCCAAAGCAGATTCAGAGTAAATTATGGTGTCTTCACAATTAAAATCCTTTGGCAATTCATTATTAGCGACAACACTTTCAACAATTGGTCTTATTTGTAAAAAGCTAAATATTCTGGGTTGTCCTTTTGGAACATCTAAATTTACTGCAAACTCTATTTCGATGGGATTTCGCATTTCGCGTTGTCCTATGTGTAATAAATCCTTTAAAATTTCAGGTAAAGGAAAAGTGTTATACTTTAAAACATTATCAAAAGTCACTACTCTAATGCCATCATGTAAAACCCCGGGTTTAATAATGTTATTTTGTAAGTCATAGGTAGATGCAACAAATTTTAATGAAGAATGATTTTTAGCTTGACGTAGCGTTACCTTTTTTTTGTTTATTGACTCGCTTGTTGAAACTTTATAGCTTTTCGGGTCTAGATCTAAACCAAAAAAATACTGTTGTGTATCCCGTTGTGTCGAGTCTGGAGACGATAATTGTAATACTTTTTTAGGATGATAAGGTGAAAAACGTAAACTACGTCCGCCGCCGACTATTATTTCTCCTAAACCTAATGCAATATTAGCAATTCCTTCGTTTGGTTTTTCATTTCCAATAGGGTAAAAATTAATAGACCTAGCTACTCCAGAAATATTAGGATAATAAATGTCATCATATTTTTTCCCAGTTAACTCTTGAAGAATTACCGCCATTTTATCTTCTTCAATAGTATGTGAAGTTGCCTTTAAATACACTTTGCTAGCCTGAAAAAATGCAGATGCCATGACCGATTTTATGGCATTAGACAACATTTCTAACATATCGTTATTAGTGGTGTTTGGAATCATGTAGGTTGCAAACACTCCGGCAAAAGGCTGAAAATGTGAGTCTTCCAAAACACTTGAAGAACGAACAGCTATAGGTCTTTTAACAACATTTAAGAATACTTGAACATCGTCTAATACCCATTGGGGTAAAGGCTTTGAAATGAATTTATTTAAAATTTCTTCATCATCACTCGAATTTGCCGCGAATCTAATTAAATCATGCTGCTCTATAAATTCATCAAAAACCTCTGTACTTATAACTACTGTTCTAGGTATTGATATATTAACATCTTTGTATTTTCTAAATATTTTATGTCGTTTCAAGAATGAATCAATAAATGCCAAGCCACGACCTTTTCCTCCAAGGGAACCATCTCCAATCCTTGCAAACCCAAGGTATTCATCATATTTATCTTTATCAAATTTTACAATAACACCTCTAGACCTGTAAATACTGTAAACCCTAATGGCTTCAATTAAAAATTCTCTGATTTGTTCTACATCTTCAAAATCTTCAAATTCGACGTTACTAAACAGATTAGCTAACGGAAATAGTGCTCTAGATTTTAACCATTTAGAATATTCACTACGTTTAGCATGATAAGCTATAGATTCTTTTGTTACAGTCTTTAACGCTTTTTGGAATTCACTTAAATTTTTTACAACCTCCAAAACCTTCATTTGTTCGGGGTCCCAGAATTCAAAATCTCCAAAAGAAAAATACTTGTTGATATAATTTTTTAAATCAGTTCCTAATGTTTCTGAATGCTTATATAAAAATTTACCTTTTAATTCAAGAGCTCTTTTTTCATTATTAATATCTGAAGATTGAATTAAAAAAGGGAAATAACGTTGAGAGCTTCTTACATATTTTAAAAACTCAAAACCCGCCTGGGGATCTCTTTTACCCTCTTTAAAATAATTAACATCAGAAATTACTCCTAGAAGATTACTTTTATATTTCTCAAAAAGTTCTAAACCTTCTTCATAAGAAGTTGCTAATAACATTTTTGGACGCCCCCTCATTAGCATCATGCTTCGATGCTCATTTAAGCCTTCCGACATAAATGCATGGGTTTGTTTTAAAAGAATTTTATAGATAATTGGTAAGTACCGAGAATAAAATTTTAAAGAATCTTCAACTAATAAAATAGCTTTTACACCAATTTGATTTATATCTCTTTTGGCATTCATTCTATCTTCCGTCAATTTTATAATTGCCAAGAAAATATCGACATTCCCATTCCAATGAAAAACAAAATCAATAATACCTTTATTACCTTTTTGTAACTTACTTCTTAATTCTGAAGAGTAAAAACTTAATGCTGCAATTGGAACAACTGGAAAGGCGCCTTTTATTTCCTTAGATGTTTCAAAAGCATTATAATTCCCTATATCCAACCAAGTAATGACCAAGTCAATTTTGACTTCATTCATTAATTTTATTGCCCTTCTTGCAGAATTTGCATGTAGAAAATTGGGGGGATATCTTAAATTTAAATCTGTGTATTCGTTAAAAATTCGTTCATCTATCCTTCCGTCTTCTTCTAACATATAATAATCATAGTTAGAACAAACGATCAGAATTTTATTAATTCTGTTTTGCATTAAATCACTAAATGCTACTTCTTCAAATTCGTAATTTCGTAAATCTGGTAATGGGTTTTTTAGCATTTAGTGATTTAATTTTTGCATTATTTAGTTAAACAATTCCTTGCGCTAACATGGCATCTGCCACTTTTACAAAGCCAGCAATATTAGCACCTTTTACGTAGTTTATGTATCCTCCTTTTTCTTTTCCATACTCAATACAAGAATCATGAATATTAGACATAATATCTTTAAGTTTTAAATCAACTTCTTCTCTTTTCCAATTATATCTTAAAGAGTTTTGAGTCATTTCCAATCCAGAAGTAGCGACACCACCAGCATTAGATGCTTTTCCTGGTGCATATAAAATCTTAGCTTTTTGAAAAGCGTGAACCGCTTTTATAGTTGAAGGCATATTAGCACCTTCACTAACACATATACAACCATTTTCTAAAAGCACTTTAGCATCTGCCTCATGTAGTTCATTTTGAGTAGCACAAGGTAAAGCAACATCACATTTAACTTCCCATGGTGTTTTTCCTTTTACAAATTTTGCATTTGGATATTTTCTAAGGTATTCGCTTATTCTGCCTCTTTTTACATTTTTTAAATCCATTACGAAGGCCAATTTTTCAGCATTTATACCTTCAGAATCATAAACATATCCTGATGAATCAGACATGGTTAATACTTTAGCTCCTAAATGAAGACATTTTTCAACGGCATATTGAGCCACGTTTCCAGAACCCGACACAACCACATTTTTACCTTTTAAATCCTTCCCTTTGGTATTTAACATACTTTGAGCAAAATAAACTGTTCCATATCCTGTTGCTTCTGGTCTAATCAATGAACCGCCCCAAGACAAGCCTTTACCGGTTAAAACACCTGTAAATTCATTTCTTAATTTTTTATACATCCCAAAAAGGAACCCTATCTCTCTTGCACCAACACCAATATCTCCCGCAGGAACATCTGTATTAGAACCAATATGTCTAAATAACTCACTCATAAAAGAATGACAAAAACGCATAATTTCATCATCAGACTTCCCTTTAGGATCAAAATCGCTTCCTCCTTTTCCTCCACCCATCGGCAAAGTTGTCAAGGCATTTTTAAAAACCTGTTCAAAAGCTAAAAATTTTAAAATACTCATGTTAACTGTTGGGTGAAAACGTAATCCTCCTTTAAAGGGTCCAATCGCCGAATTCATTTGAATTCTATAACCTCTGTTAACTTGAATTTCACCCGAATCATCTACCCAGCAAACCCTAAAAGTTAAAGCCCTTTCTGGTTCTACCATTCTTAATAGAATGTTTTTACCATAATAAATATCGTGTTCAACGATGTAAGGAATTACAGTTTCTGCAACTTCTTCAACAGCTTGTAAAAACTCTGGTTCGTGACCATTTCTTTCTTTTACAAGATCTAAAAATGCTTGAATATTACTTTTCATTTATTTAAATATATATTAATAATTATATTCTATACGATTTTCTCTATCAAATATACGATATCTTTAAAAAATATGCTATTTATTTTAGAATTTCGCAATAGATAATTTTTTTAAAATTTATACGTTTTTAACAAAGATTTGATTCTTGATTCTGTTTTTATATATTTGTCAAGCTGATGCCTCAAAAAACAATCCTTTATATGCTTAACTTGAAATATTTAGCTTTAGCTTTTTTCATTCTAGTAATAGCACAAACGGCATTTTCTCAGCT
>JAHEDS010000039.1 GCA_024641135.1 Flavobacteriales bacterium | reverse complement strand
CCTGCATCAAATCCAAATAAAAACCCTCCTAATGAGACAACAAATGCGATAAGTACTAATTTTTTTGACATAATTAATTTTGATTTATGTATGTATTGTTTAAATTAATTGTAAGCAAGTTGTTTGTAGTGGAATCACCTAAAATTCTTTTTTCTTCAGGAAGAACAAGTTTTGAAAAATACCCGCTGTAAGAATACGAATTGATAAAATTAAGATTGCCTCTTTGATTATTATAATGATCTAGCGAACAGCATAAAATACGTGCACTATTTGAGCCTCCTGTTCCTTTTGAAAGTATATTCCAACCGGTCCACGCAATGAGGCGATTATAATATTTATTAAGCCTTATTTCACTATAAAGTTCGGATAGTTTTTTATTTTTAATTTTAATTTTTGAGAGGTCGTATTTCGCATTACACGATTCGGTAAAAAACAAATTTTTGTCTATATGAAAATTACGTTTCGCCACTCTTTAATAGGAAATCTTTAAAAAATAATCGTCAATAACGTTTAACGTTACGCCCTCTGCATAAGGATTTAATTTGTGCACTTCTTTTAAAGCATAGTAGGCCTCTCGTGGATATAACTTGTATAACCCTTGGGGGTTGGTAGGTCCTTTTGCGCAAATACCAAACCATTCTTCATTCATGTTATTCTTATTTTCTACAAAATCTATTGAATACCCTCCATTACTCCATGAAGCATCATTATCGTGTAAGTCGGCATTTTTTCTGTAGTCGAAACCAAACTTCCACCATCCATCACTAAACTGAAATGTGAAACCACCAACAGAATTTTCTGATTTCCCTAGCCCTGCAGCATTTTTATAAATTTCCTTCCAGTTTGCTACATCATAATACGTTTGCATTTTCTGGTCTTCTTTGCCTTCTTTTGCATTAAAGGCATCTGAACCAAACTCTGTAAATAAGATTGGTTTATTAAGCTTTTTTTTAACTACTTCAAAAATATCTCCAAAAGACACGCCCCGATAGGTATTGGTACCATAAATGTCGACATCTTTACATTCATCGGCAACAATATCAATAAATAAAACATCTCCATTACAAATCGCAACTGGGTGGAATGAATCAATTTCCTTGATTATTTTAGCTGCTTCATTCATAAGCCTATACATCGGTCTTCCTCGCTCTTCGCCAACAATTTTTCTTTCTTCTTCTTTATCAGGAAAGTCCTCTGTTTCGGCTCCGGCCCAGAAAAGCCCATAATTATTCTCATTACCAAGCAAATACAATAACAACCCAGGTGTGTTGCTGTATTCCTTTGCCCATTGTTCTATTTCAGATAAAAGCTCATTCTGTGTAAGAGGGTCTGAATAATCTGTGACAGCAACCCAAGAACCATCAAGATTTAATCCATACCTACCAAAAGAATGGTTAAGCATCGTATAAATTCCATAATTTTCATAGATGTATTGAATCCATTTTGGTGGCACGCCAGTATATTGCCTTATGGCATTCACGTTCATGTTTTTTAAAAGGGCCATTTCTGTATCAATTGCCTCCTTAATAAAACCCTCAGATTTATCCCAAAAATTTATATTTACGGTATTTTTACCAATAGGAATATAGTCCCAGTTCATACCATTAACCATAAAACTCTTTCCGTTGACTACCAATTTTATCCCTTGATTGTCATTTACAACTTTTACCTTATCAGTTTGAGAAAAAACAGAAATTGTAAACAAGAAAAGCACCAACCTAATAAAATTGATTTTCATAATTCTATGATTTTTAGATACTCATTTTAAGTTGTTTCTAAAAACTTTTTTAAGATAAATAAATTCTAATTAAAAACTTTTAAAGCTATTGATTAATTTTAATTTAACTATAAAAAATATTGGCTTTTCAAAAAACATCTTTCTTATTAATATTAATCTTTTATAAACCAAAAAGACCGAACTAATTAGTCTGTCTTTTTAATGTATTTTAATTTAATTATTTATACAGTCTTACATAATCAATTTCCATAGTTGATTGAGTAAAATTGCTTGGAATAGACCCGCCAAGACTTCCTCCCATAGCAACATTAAGTATAAAGAAAAAATCATTATGAAATGGAGAGTTTGGAATTCCTGAATTGGTGATATCTATAATGTAATATTGATTTCCATCAACTCGTATTTTTATAGTTGAAGCGTTCCATTCCATGGAATAAACATGAAATTCAGAAGTAGCGTTAGTAACCTGGGTGTCCAAACCATAACTAGCATTTGATGAATTGGAAGTATTAAACCAATGGCAAGTACCCAAAACTTTACCTTTATCAGAGCCTAATTGCTCCATAATATCTATTTCCCCACATTTAGGCCATCCAACCGAAGTGAAATTTGAACCCAACATCCATATTGCTGGCCAGGTACCTGCAGAAGCTGGTAATTTAGCCCTTACATCAACACGACCATAAGTAAATTGAAATTTTCCTTGTGTTTTTAACCGTGCAGATGTATAACCTCCCATACCATCTGATTTTGCAGTGATTTTTAAAACTCCATTCTCAACTTTAGCATTTTCAGAACTGCTCGTATAGATTTGTGCTTCTCCATTGCCCCAGCCGCCTCCGCCAAGATCATATCCCCAGTTAGTACTATTTGGTGTTCCATCTTCAAAAAATTCATCTGCCCAAAAAGGAACTGCGCCATTATAAAAAGCTACTGGAACCGTTTTGACTGTATTTACAGAGTGATTAGTGCTTGAATATGCATTTACTGTAATTTGATGATTTTCAATACCCTCAATACTGTTAAATGTATATTGAAGTGTTCCATCGGCACTTTGCACTTCTGTTCCGTTATCTATAATATATCCATACGAAACCGCATTTGTAGCTGTAGATGTAAAATTAACAATACCCGTTCCATCTCCATAAGGGTTATTACTATCTGTACCTACTACTGAAACAGCTACATTTAAATTCGATGGGATAATCTGTTGTGATTGACTTTTTACATAAACTGTGACAGACTTTGAAACAGTTATTGAATTATTTGTGCTAGAATAAGCCGTAACAACAACATTATATGTATTTGTCCCCTCATCTGTAAATGTATATTGAATGTTACCGCTTGTGGTTTGTTGCTCAAGATTATTTCCGAATTTAAAACCATATTTTACAGCATTATTAGCCGATGCCGTAAAGTTAACCACCCCACTACCATCTCCATTAGGATTATTTGTATCAACCCCAACAACATTGTTAGAAACTACTAAATTAGTTGGAGTAATCTGCTCTGGTTCTGATGGGTTATCTCCAGAATCTGAGCAAGTGTAAAACATGCAAATTCCAAAAAATAGTAATAAATAAGAGCGCTTTAAATATTTCAAATCCTTTTTTGTAAATATAAAAGAAGGAGTATGAAATTACAAACTCCTTCTTTTGTTTATAAGTTATATTATTCTGGTATTAATCTAAACCACCAATCAAATCCTCCATTCCCGTCAATAGATTTTAATACCATTTCATTCGCAGAACGACTGTATATAATATATTGATGATTTCCACCAATATAATAACCCATAAATCCTAACCCTGACAAACTTAATGTTTCATCACCTCCAGGAGCACTTAAAGACCAAATTCCGGTATATGAATCATACGGATACATTTCTATATCATCCCCGTTTGGAATTCCTCCCGGGCCATTAAGTTCATCGATTAATCCTGCACGACCAAAAACACTGCCATCAGCACCTGTATCATGTGTAAAAGTACCATCAACATTAAAGGTGTATCTGTCGTCATACATACCACTATTAGCTTTATCTCCTGGAGCTGCACCATAATATTGGAATGGATCTCCTCCAATTGGCCCTAATCCAAAATGGTTTTGAACATCGGCAGCGATCTTCCAGGTTCTTTGGCTATCTGCAGTTAACATCGTTATCAAATCAGCCGGCGGCTCATATAATGATAATACTTCAACCTCAACCGTCTTACTGGAAGAAATTCCTCCTCTACCAAAAGCCAAAACTGTTACCGCATACTTATTTAAACCTAAAACTGCAAAACTATAAGTCACTCCACCTCCTACTGGCGATTTAATCTCACCGTTATAAATGAATTGATAAGAAACGGCATTGGCTACATTAGCCTCAAAACGAACTACACCGCTTCCATCTCCATTTAAATTGTCAATATCTCTCCCTTCATAAATAATTGTAATATCTCCAAAATTGGTTTCAAAACAAGTACCGCTATTTATACAATTATCAAATTCGGTCTGATTGAATTCTATAACAGGTGCAATTAGGTCTCCAACTTCATAGTTGTCTTCCTGACAACTTGTTCCTAATATAAGGCCTAATAGACCCAATAAAAAATATTTGAATGTTTTCATCTGTTTATTTTTTTCTAATTATGAAAATATAAGTTATCTATATAAACTGTTGCACTTCCTCCAGTAGTATCAAAAAGTAATTGAGTAACTGCAGATCTGTCAATCGCATATGTGTCTAATGGTATGGTTACACTTACCCATGTACCTGTCACCACATCAACAAACTTTAAGTCTTCTTGGCCTACTACCGTATTCACAATTTTTAAACCAAGAATGGTTGGGTCTGGTGCGAAATAATCGAAATGTACATAGGACATTGCAGACAGGTCTGTAGGATTGCCGTAATCTGTTACAATGCCTGTATAATTTAGCAATTCGTATTTCCATACATTACTTCCTCCAATATTCACTTCTGTAAGTGTTGTAGTTTGCCCCCAGCCAGGATTTAATTCACTAATTCCAACACTTGTATAAGAATCGCTATATATAGAAACCACATCAGAAGCACTTATCGTTGGTACTGGTGCCTGAACTGTAGGCTGGGTACTATCTGATTCTTTATAAAAATATAAGTTGTCAATATAAACCTTTGCGCTACCTCCCGTAGTATCAAACAAGAGTTGTGTTACTCCAGATCGGTCAATAGCATAATTATCCAACGGGATAGTTACGCTTACCCAAGTTCCCTTTATAACTGATCCTACAAATGCAATATCTTCTTGTCCAACTACGGTATTTACAATTTTTAAACCTAAAACATCAGCATCTGGTGTGAAATAATCAAAATGCACAAAGTCCATTCCTGTGATGTCTGTTGGGTTTCCATAATCTGTTACGATTCCTGTATAATTCAAAGATTCATACAACCAAATATCATTACCTCCAATATTTGTAGGAGTCAACGTTGTTGTTTGGCCCCAACCTGGATTTAATTCACTTAAAGTGATATTAGTATAGGAATTACTAAATAGAGAGATAACGTCTCCTGCCCCAAAAGTTGGGTCTGGTGCGGCAACATCTGGTGTGGTGGCTATTACAGGTGATTTCCAGAAATAAATATTATCAATGAACACTGTTCCAGCGGCCCAAGGAGCACCTACAAATTTCATTTGAAATATTTCAGTTACCGTAAGCCCTTGATCGGTATAATCGGAAATTGGAATTTCAATAGTTGTCCATTCACCTGCGGTTAAAGCACTTAAAACTGGTTTTTCAGTAACGTTTCCACCTGCATTATTAATTAATGAGGTTTCTAGGTTATCTATGCCACCAGCTGTCCAAACATCCATATGTAAATATTCCATTCCAGAAACATCAACAGTAGTTCCATCAGCTAGAGCAATTCCTTGATAACTCAAATTAATATACTGTAACATTTCGTCTCCATTTAAGTCAAACATGGCCCATCCGCTGCCTTGTCCCGCCTGACCCCAATCTGGAAAATAATTTGTGCCTGCAACATCTGTATAGGCAGAACTAAAAATTGAAATCACATCTGTTTCAATTCTTGATGGTTGTGTTGGTGCCGAAGCAACTGGTTGCAATATTTCAGTTACATCAAAATCGGTTACAAATTCAGTCGTTTCAATAGCCGCACTTTTTGCTACCACTCTAATTGAATAGGTTCCTGGTTGCTGATATGTAAAGGACGCCATTTCACCAATATTTGCAGAAACTGGTGTATCATTTCCTTCTTCACCAAAGTATACATCAAAAGTCATAGCGTAATCTGCCGTTGCTGTAACATTTACTTTTTTAGAAATAGCAGCATCATTTTCAATGATTACCACCAAGTTTTCAGGAGCTTTAAATGAAACAACCAAATCTTTTGAAGTTGTACTTTTTAAACCCGTTAAACCAATTGCCTCAAGGTTTACAGTATATGTTCCTTCTAGGTACGTATGTTGAATATTTTCGCCTTGATTAACAACTGCGATTTCGGATTCATCACCAAAATCAATGTTGAATGATACCGCTCCTGTTGCATTAGGTGTAATAGTAACTAAACCTGTATTGTCTTGCGTTACCTGAAAAAGAGCTGAAACATTTGTTGGAACTACAACAGTATTCAGATAATCGAAATTATCTTCCTCATTGGTACAATTCATAAAGACCAATAAGACCAAGCTGTAGCTAAATAAATATTTTAATGTTCTCATAGTTTTATATTTTTTATTTTTAGTATCCAGGGTTTTGTTGCCATCTGTCTTCTGCTCCTGCCAATTGAATCTCAATTAACGGGATTGGAAATATTTCATTTTTATTTGGTGTAAACCCAGGGATTTTAGTTCCCTGACCTGTTCTAACCAAATCGAAAAAACGATGACCTTCTCCTACCAGTTCTACACGACGCTCTTGATAAATAGCGTTTGTTAAATTAGTTCCGGTAAAGCTAACATTTGCTAATCCTGCTCTTGTGCGTACTCTATTTAAATAAGCTAACGCTCTTGTATCACTAACTCCTCCTCGGTTTAAAGCTTCTGCTGCCATTAATAACACATCTGCAAAGCGAATTGATCTATAATTATTTGGATTTGTAAGATTGGCATCTCCAGTATTTAAATCCCCTTTACGAGCAATATATTTTCTGTTATAAAAACCAGTGTGTTCAAAACCTTCAGAATAAGTTGCTCCTGTTTGATCTGCCCAAGTAACAATATTTAAAATCGCTACATCTTTTCTGTTATCTCCATCCTCAAAATCATCATACATTTCTTGGGTTGGCACATTAAAACTAAATCCAGAATCGAAAGTTGAACCTGTATAATTTCTAATACCATTAAACCCAACCGCTACGTTTCCTTCACTACATTGTAAACATCCAAAACCAGCACCTTCCTTATCGGTGTATTGAACTTCGAACACAGATTCTATATTGTTTTCATTGTCGTTTTCAAACATGGTTGAATAATCTGCTAATAAATCATACGGCCCATTATTAATCACATCCTCTAGAACTATTGCTGCTTTTGCAAATTTTTCATTATCAGAATATCCAGAAACTTCTGGTTGAGACCAAGGTTGAGCCCAATGCAAATACAATTTACCTAATAAGGCTTGTGCTGCTCCTTTTGTAACCCTTCCTTTTTCTGCTTGGACTAATGGTAAATTGGCCGCAGCAAAAATTAAATCGTCTTCCATTTGTTTATAAATAACATCCCTTGATGTTCTATCTATGGTAAATTGATCTCCAAATTGAATGCGTTTATCTACAACAAACGGAACATCTCCAAACCATTTTACTAATTCAAAATAGTAATAGGCTCGTAAAAATTTAGCTTGAGCAATTACACTGTTTTTGTTAGGGAAATCTGTTTTGTTTTGAAACTCTAAAATGAAATTAGCTCTGTTTACAGCTCCATACATCCAATTCCAAATATCTCTTAAATTAGAATTGTTAGGTGTATGAATCATATCATCGATTTCCTGAAAACCAATAACATCTGTTGCGCTTTCACCTCCACAAAGTGTGTTGTCTGATGCAATTTCACCTAGCATCACGTTGACATAAGTCCATTGTAAACCGTCATATGCAGCAACTAAAGCCTCTTGATATTCGGCTTCTGAGTTAAAGAAATCTTCAGAGTTTTGATCAAGAGAGTCTACATTTACAAAATCATCGCTACAAGAAAATATCAGTAAGAATGCGATGAGTATATTTTTTAATTTTAAATTTTTCATAATTCCTAATTAAAATTTTAAGTTAAGTCCTAAAAGAAATGTTCTTGGGTTAGGATAAAAGCCTTGATCTATTCCGCCACCAATAGGGCTTCCAGATGATGCTGTTGGATCGTAGCCTGTATATTTTGTTAAAGTCACTAAATTGCTAGCAGACACATAGAGTCTTAAACTATTAACTTTAGATCCTTTAAACATATCTTCTGTAAATGTATATCCTAGCTGTACATTTTGTAATCTAACAAACGACCCATCTTCAACATAAAAATCTGAAAATAACGTATTTGAATTGGCTCCCGTTGTTACTCTTGGTGAGGTATTACTAGTCCCTTCGCCAGTCCAACGATCTAGATAATAGGTGCTTCTGTTTGTTAAGTTTTGATTTCTTTCGTAATTACGTACAATTTCATTTCCAACGGTTGCAAACGCATAAGCCGCAAAATCAAAGTTTTTATAATCTAATTGTAAATTAAGACCCATTGTTGCGTCTGGTAGTGGATTTCCAATTTGAGTTTTATCATCATCGTCAATAACACCATCATTATTCATGTCGACAAATTTTAAATCACCTGCCTGTACTCGATCATTAATAGTTGGATAACTATCAACTTCTGTTTGATTTTGAAAAACACCATCTGTTTTAAATCCTCTGAAGTAACCTATTGGATACCCTGCTTCCATACGAGATGGTGGGTCTTGACCCACACCAAACGATCCTCCTGCAATAAATCCTCCGTCATCGCTAACAGAAATAACTTCGTTTTTCAAGGTGGTTACATTATATCTTAAACTCAATTTAAAATTATCACTTAGGTTTTCAGTATATCCTATAGCAAATTCAAACCCTTTGTTGTCAACAATTCCTGCGTTTACAACTGGAGGACCAGAACCAGGGGCTCCTATCCCTAGTAAACCAGAGACCTGAGGCACTACCAATAAGTCTTCTGTTCTTTTTTCAAAGTAATCAGCAGTAATGTCAATTTTATTATTTAGAAATCGTAAATCAACTCCAACGTCCAAAGTCTTTTGTTTTTCCCATTTAATGCCTGGGTTAGCAACCGCTCCTATGGCTTTACCAAAAACAAGCTCATCATTAAAAACATAAGTTCCTTCTCCATTTAAAAGGGACACATATCTATAATCAGCAATTCTATCATTACCTAAAATACCATAAGACCCTCTAATTTTTAAAAAGTTAATTACTTTACTGTTTTCTAAAAATCCTTCATCCGAAGCAACCCATCCAATAGATCCAGAAGGGAACACTCCAAATTTGTTTTCAGGTCCAAATTTTGTAGATCCATCACGACGCACTACAGCAGAAAATAAATATTTGCCTTTATAGTCATATTGTGCTCTTACAAAATATGATAACAATCTAGAATCATAGGTTGGGTTTCTGCCCAACGCCTGATTTACATCTTCAACGTCTTTGGCTGATTCAATATTTGCGTTTTCAATAGCATTCCCAGGAATATCATAGCCTCTGAGCCCTGTAAATTCACCAGTGGTTTTAAAGACTGAAGTACCCAATAACAAATTAATATTATGAATATCATTTATTTTATTTTCATATTTAATGAATCCATCAAATGTATAGTCTCTAAAATAATTTAAACCTTCAAAGATTTCACTTCTATCTTTATTAAAAACTTTTCCACTTCCGTAGTTTACAACTGGGCTAAATACTTTAGTTGATACTTCAGCGTAATTAAACTGAATATTGGCCTGAGCAGTAAAATGATTAAGGAAATTATACCCTAAACCGGCATTTCCGCTTAGCTTCATAACTTTAGTTCTATTATAAGTGTCTACCGTTTGCGCCAATGGGTTTATAACCTCATTCCCTAAGCCTTCAGCAATTGTATAATCTCCGTTTTCGTCTTTTACAGTAAATGTTGGCGCCATGTTTAAGGCATTAAATAGTACTGAACCTAAGGCGTTCTCGCTAAGCCCCTTTTTGTTAGTACGCATTAAAGTAAGGCCTGAAGTGAATTTAAAATTATCTAAGAAATCTAAATTATAACTCGCATTATTAGTAAAACGACTAAAATTTGATTTTCCACCGCCTACAATACCATCTTGCGTTAAAAATGAGCTACTATAAGCATATGAAGATTTTTCTTTCCCTCCTTTAAAAGCAATGTTATGATTATAAATAGGGGCATTTTGGAAAACTTCATTTTGCCAATCTGTTCCTTTACCTAAACCTGATAAATCAGTAAAAGGAGGAGTGCTTCCTCCGGCTGCATAGGCCTCATTCACTAAAATCGCATATTCTGTAGCGTTTAGAACTGGGATTTTTCTGGTTGTTTGTTGAAAACCAGCATATGTGCTGTATTCAATTTTTAACGGCATTTCTTTACGACCCGTTTTGGTAGTCACTAAAATAACCCCGTTAGCCGCTCTTACCCCGTAAATACCAGCAGTTGCGTCTTTAAGAATGTTGATGCTTTCAATATCATTAGGGTTTAATACACTAAGGTCTTCTATAACGTTGCCATCAACCAATATTAAAGGTCTACTGTCTCCATTTGTGGAAACCCCTCTAATACTTATTGTCGTTCCTCCTCCTGGAGACCCAGACTGAGATGTAATGTTAACACCCGCAACCTGACCCTGTAATGCCTGCTCTATTCGTGTTGGTTTTAATGCTTCAATGGTTTCGCTCGAAACAACACTAACAGCTCCGGTTATTTCCTTTTTTGTTTGAGAACCATATCCAATTACAACTACTTCATCAAGTTTTGCGATATCCTCAACAAGGGTAATTGTTAATTTTGAATTATCTTTTACAATCTGTTCTAAAGTTATATAACCAATATAACTAAAGGTTAACGTTGAACCTATTTCAACGCCTGTTAATGTAAAATTTCCATCAAAATCTGATACAGATCCTTTAGTTGTGTTTTTTACAATAATGTTAACTCCAGGAATAGGTATTCCGCTTTCGTCCTGAATAGTCCCGCTTACATCTACATTTTGAGCACTTGCAATGGCTACAAAAAATAAAGCAAGAATTTTAAAGAGAGAATGTCTCATATAACAATAATTTAAGGTTTTGTTAAATTTAGACATCTCTATTTGAAGCACCACAATAAAGCACCCCAACAAAAAATATACATCACTTAAAAGTATTGCCAATTACCTAAACCCCAGCAATAACAATTAGTTTAAGGGGTTTGCTCTTAGTTTAAATTAGCTAATGTTGTGGTGATGTATAGGTTTAAAATGATTTGTTAAGTTTTTAAACTTCCAAAATGTAATCTGAAAGGCTCTCTTCACGAGATAAACCCATCTTTTTGCGCAAACGATACCGCTTAACCTCAACACTTCTTGAAGAAATATTTAGTAGAGGAGCGATTTCTTTGGATGTTAAATTTAGTCTAAGATACGCACACAGTCTCAAATCATTTGAAGTAAGTGTTGGATGACTTCCTTTAATCTTTTTTAAGAAATCTTTATCAGCATTATTAAATGCCTCTTCAAACAAATTCCAGTCATCTGTATTGTTGAGGTTTTTGTCTATAATTTTAACGACTTGTTTTATGTTTTTTTGATCTTCAGCTTTCTTTAATTCATTTTTAATGTTATTTAAAAACTCATTCTTTTTAATAAGGCTCATGGTTGAGATTCCTAATTCTCTGTTTTTAGTCTCAATATCCTGACGCAACTTATCATTATTAAATTTCATTAGTTGCTTCTGGTTTTCTAACTCTTTCAACTCCAGTTGTTGTTGTGTTTTAAAGAGTATTTTTTCTCTTTGTTTCCTGTAATATCGTTTATAAATATTGTGAATTATTAAGGAAAATATCCAAAGGACTATTATATAGCAAAATATCAAGGTGTTCGATAAAAACCAAGGTCGCTCAATCTTAAAATGATAATTTGCAATATTGCTGGATAGTGTATTTCCTGTTCTAGCTCTCACTTTAAAGACATAACTTCCAAATGGCAAGTATTTGAACAACGCAGAAGAACTTTTTGACCATTCGCTCCAATGCGTATCAATCCCTTCTAATTGATATTGATACTCTGTATCTAAATACATGTCAAATTCAGGAACACTAAAGGTGAATTCTATATTGTTATTGCTGTTTTTAAATTCTCCTTCTTCAGTAATTTTTGCAACTTCTGAATTGGTGTCCAAATCACTTACTGTTATGGAATTAATAATTACATTATATTTTTTTTCTTGAATCTTAGTTAAATCCAGAATAACATAACCGGAAGATGTCCCAATTAAATATTTTTGATCTTGTAAGTACGCTATGTTTTCATAGCCTGTTAACCCCTTTGGTAAAGCTTCAGAGAACGGAATATTTTTTATTTTCGGAATTGTACTCAACTTGCCAGGGGCTGCGAAACTTAAGTTTTTGGAGGAAAAACTCCATAGTTTATTAGTTTCTGAATCATACACAAGTTTTCCTGAGGTGTATTCAACTTCATCAAATAACTTGCTCAGCACCGTGTCTTTTAAAAAATTTTGTTGTTCTTTATTATATTTAAAAACGCCTTCTTTGTGTGCATAAAAAATATTATCATTATAATTAATTAGGCTTGAGGTTAAACCTTTTTCAACAGACTTATCCTTGGTAACTTCCACAACTTTTGTTAAACTTTTGTCGACTTTTACCTTGTAAACTCCTTTATATTCGTGGTTTACTAGGATTAGATTGTTGTCGAGCATCTCAAAAAATCTACTTGAAATATCAAATCCAGCAATTTTATTTCTTAATGTCCATTGATTATCACGCTTTTCAATCACGTATAACCCATCGTAATTACCTTGCAATAATATATTCGAATCATTTTCAACAGGAATAATGTTCCAAGCTCCCTGAATATCAGAAATCAGATTAGCTTTATCGTCCTTCACTAAAAAGGTTCCGGAGTTATGGCCACAGAACAAATTGTTATCATACCTAACCAAACACCAAACTTGTCCTTGTGTACCATCAATAAATTTAAAATCTTGATTAGAATTCCATGGCCTGTAAAATAATCCCTGGTTAGTTCCCAGATATAAGTTTTCATCATAAATGCAGGACGCATAAACCGTCCCTATTTTACTTTTTACTTCATTATACAC
Organism: Flavobacteriales bacterium; assembly: GCA_024641135.1. Taxonomy (GTDB): domain Bacteria; phylum Bacteroidota; class Bacteroidia; order Flavobacteriales; family Flavobacteriaceae; genus Yeosuana. The sequence goes on along the minus strand of JAHEDS010000039.1, from coordinate 12,672 downwards.
AGTAAAAGCAGCATTGCTATTTACGCAATTGATGCCATTATTCAATCCAAGCCAAATATTATTGTCTAAATCTTCGTAAATAGACTGTACTGTATTATTGCTTAATCCATTAAAACTGTTTAGTTGATAATCTAACTCTCCATTAGGAAGTAAATGAATAATCCCATCTGAAATAGTTCCTAAAACAAAACTATTGTCTTTTAACTGAATGCTCCTATAAACACTCACTTTAGAAAGCACATTATTTGCAGGAATATCCCATTTTTTTAGTAACACTCCATCAAAAACAAAAAACCCTTCATCTTCAGTCTCAAACAGTAATTGTCCCTGATGATAATACATATTAACAAGTAAATTCTCTTTTACAACTATATCATTAGTAACTAAAATAGATTTACCGTTCTCAATTTTATAAATACCTTCCTTAGTATTCTGATAATATATGGTTTCATTAACCTTAAATATTTTATAAATAGTAGTTTGAGAATCGATTATTGAATAATTATTATCCGTTTTATTGAATATGTATATTCTTTTTAAAGATTGAAACAAAATCCATTCATCTACCTCAATAATGTTCCATATTTCCTCATCATCCAAAAAACTAACCCCTAACTTTTCTGATAAAGACGTATAATTTAAGGTGCCATAATCGTTTTTTTTCCAGTAACCAAATTCTCTATAACAACCCGTATAAATAACATTATCAATAACATTTACAGACCTCATAATAGTTTCATTTGGAGAATTATATAATTTCCAGTTTGCACCATTATATTCCAACAGCCCTTTATTGTTGGCTACATATAAACTTTTATCCTTTGATTGTGAAATGCTCCAGTTTTGATTTTCTGCGCCATACTCTTTTGGAGGAAAGACCTCAACAGGCGGAGTTTCTTGAGCAGACAACACAAAACTTCCCAACAACAAAATGACTACAAAAGAAATTTTATTTAACATGTAATTATTAATTATAAATTAAAATTGTTATGTGACCAATATAATCTATATAATTGAAATACAACTACTTTTATATTTTAAAATGTATTTTGTATAGTTATAATTTATTCAAAATTAACCACAACATATTGATAATGTGCAAAAACACTATTAATACAAAACAGCATGCCATTTAATTTAAATAAAATCAATTAGCTTTATGAATAAAAAATTATAGTGGAAAAAGACAATGAGTCCATAAAAGTATGGGATAAACTAGCCAAACTTTATCAGGATAAGTTTATGGACTTAAACTTATACAACGACACTTATAATCTGTTTTTAAAACTAATAGAGAGAAAAAATAGCCTAGACGTTCTGGAAATTGGTTGTGGCCCAGGAAATATTACTAAATATCTGCTAGCAATCATCCCTGAATTAAAAATTACAGCTATTGATAGCTCTTCAAACATGATTGAATTAGCCGAAAAAAACAATCCTTCCGCCCAATTTATCAAAATGGATATGAGGGAAATACATAAAATAAATAATTTATATGATGGGATTATTGGTGGGTTTTGTATTCCTTACTTATCTAAATCTGACTGCATCCAATTTATTTCAAATTGTAAAAATTTACTAAGGAATTCGGGGATCATTTACTTAAGTTTTGTAGAAGGAGATTATGACAATTCTGGCTTTCAGGTAGGAAGTAGTGGTGATAAACTATATTTTTATTATCATTCACTAAAATTGATACAAAAGGCACTAAGAACAAATGGGTTTGCGGTAAAACACATTATTTATAAAAAGTATACTAAATCTGACAATACAGAGGAAACTCATACCATAATAATAGCCAAGAAAGAATCTAAGCCTTAATTATAAAGTAAACCAGTCACCAACAATCTCCTGTTCCGTATTAGAACTACCTTTGTGTACAAATTCGTTTTTTTCTGAATTATACGTATACTCTTTCTGCCATTCATTAAAATGTTTTGCAACCTCTTTTATCGCATCACAAACAAATTCTATTTCCGCATTCGTCATGGTTGGATGAATTGACATCCTAATCCACCCCGGACGCTCCATTAAACAACCTTCAAGTATTTTTTGTTCAATAGCTAAGGAGGTCATTTGATCCACATGCAGCAAATAATGTCCATAGGTGCCAGCACAGGAACATCCGCCTCTTGTTTGAACACCAAAACGGTCATTTAAAAGTTTAACCACTAAATTATAATGTGCGTTTTCTATATAGAAAGAAAAAACACCGAGTCTATCTGTATGCTCTGGTGCTAAGATTGTTAGATTGTCAATTTTTGAAAGCTTATCAAAAATAATAGCATTTAATTCATGCTCTCTTTCCAATATATTTTTTACCCCCATTTGCTCTTTAAGCTTTATCGCTAAGGCTATTTTTATAGCTTGTAAAAATCCGGGAGTGCCACCATCTTCTCTGGTTTCAATATCATCAATATAATCATGATTACCCCATGGGTTTGTATAAGAAACTGTTCCGCCACCAGGATTGTCTGGCACCAAATTTTTATATAGTTTTTTGTTGAATATTAATACCCCTGATGAACCTGGCCCGCCTAAAAACTTATGAGGTGAAAACGTAATAGCGTCTAAATATTGATCTTCATCTTCTGGGTGCATATTAATAGTAACATACGGTGCTGAACATGCAAAATCCACAAAACACAACCCGTTATTTTGATGCATTAATTTTGCTATAGCGTGATAATTTGTCCTGATTCCTGTAACATTTGAACAACCTGTAATGGCTGCTATTTTTAAAGGCACATTTTGGTATTTTTCTAATAACTCTTTCAGGTTATTTAAGCATGGTAAACCTTGACTATTCGATTGTATGACTTCTACTTTTGCAATGGTTTCTAACCAAGAGGTTTGATTAGAGTGGTGTTCCATATGGGATACAAAAATTATAGGTCTTTTTTCGTCAGGAACTTGGGTATGGTCTTTTAGATTTTCATTTAACCTGATTCCAAGAATCCGCTGGAATTTATTTATTGCACCTGTCATACCAGTTCCAACGGTAATTAACACATCATCTTTAGAAGCATTTACGTGTTTTTTAATAATACTTCTGGCATCGTGATATGCCATCGTCATCGCAGACCCTGTAACAGACGTTTCGGTATGCGTATTTGCTACAAATGGCCCAATCTCATTTAATAATTTATCTTCAATTGGCCTATATAATCTCCCGCTTGCAGTCCAGTCGGCATAAATTATTTTTTTCTTGCCATAAGGAGACTCAAACTCTTGATCGACGCCCACGATATTATTTCTAAACTTAGAAAAATAAGTTTCAAGATTCGATATGTTTTCTTTTTGATTAGCCATTAGCGTTTCATTAATAATCTAATAAAAACAAAAAAATTATTTTAATTGTTAAACTTTGAGACACCTTCTTTTAGCCATGTATAATAGTCCTCAACATTGGGTGTATATGCAATAGGGTCTATAAGGTTCTCTTCATTATGATCCATCAGCACATAAAATGGTTGAGAATTGGCTTTATATTTTAATGTTTGTAACTCACTCCATTTTTGGCCAATATATTTTAACTGCTTCCCTTCTTTAAGTTTTGATTCGATAATTTCATCAGCTTCGAGTTTTCTTTTATCATCAACATATAATGAAATAAGTACGACCTCATTTTTTAATATGTTTAAAACATTAGGGTTAGGCCAAACGTTTTGTTCCATTTTCCTGCAATTTACACAGGCCCAGCCCGTAAAATCAATCATTACTGGTTTACCTACTTTTCTGGCATAGGCCAAACCTTTATCATAGTCGTTAAATGCTAAAATATCATGCGGTGCTAAGAGGTGAGCGCCTTCGGGTAAATTATCATGATTGGTATCTGACTGAACGCCTCCTTCACTAACTTTTGAAAACCCTACACCATAGGGCGATTCACTATAGTTTTGTGGTGGTGGAAATGCACTAATTAAATTTAAAGGGGCTCCCCAAAGACCTGGAATCATATAAATAGTAAAAGCTAATACTATAAGACCTAAGCTAAGCCTACCAACAGAAATATGTTTTAACGGCGTATCATGGGGTAACTGAATTTTTCCAAAAAGATAGAATGCTAATACTCCAAAAATAGCTATCCAAATAGCCAAGAAGACTTCGCGTTCTAAAATATGTGTTTGTAATACCAAATCGGCTTGAGACAAAAATTTAAAGGCTAATGCTAACTCTAAAAAGCCTAGAACCACTTTTACAGTATTTAACCAGCCACCAGATTTTGGCAAAGAATTTAACCATCCTGGGAAAGCTGCAAATAAGGCAAACGGCAAAGCAATTGCCAGTGAAAAACCTAACATGCCAATAATAGGCGCTAACCCTCCTTTTGAGGCTGCCTGAACTAGTAAGGTTCCTACAATTGGACCTGTACAGGAAAAAGACACAATAGCCAAAGCCAAGGCCATAAAGAAAATACCAATAAGCCCTCCTCTATCTGCCTTTGAGTCTACTTTGTTTGCCCAAGAATTAGGTAACATTATTTCAAAAGCCCCTAAAAAGGACACTGCAAAAATTACCAATAATAAAAAGAAGATGATGTTAAACCACACATTGGTTGCCAACGCATTTAAAGCATCTGCCCCAAAAACAGCAGTGACCGCTGTTCCTAAAAGCACATAAATTACTATAATAGAAATTCCGTAGATTATTGCGTTTTTTATCCCCGCAGCTTTTGTTTTGCTTTGCTTTGTAAAAAAACTTACGGTCATAGGAATCATTGGAAACACACAAGGTGTTAGCAAGGCAGCAAACCCAGACAAAAAAGCGATAAAGAAAATACCCCACAGCCCTTTTTCTGATTCGTTTGGTGTTGGTATCGAATTCGAATTATCTACAATTATATCTTGCTCACCCGCAATACTTGGCGTTGCTTCTGCAAATTCTTTCAGGTTGAAAATGAGCTCAGCTTCTGTTGGTGGTAAACATTTAGAATCATCGCACGCCATAAACTCCACAAACCCATTTACGGTTGAAGCGTCTCCTAAAACCTCCACTTTTTGAATAAAAGTTGCTGATTTTTCAAAAAATTTAATTTTCATTTGAAAAACAGGATCATCTATGGTTTGTCCGTTTTCTTCTGAAGTATTGTCAATAAATTTGAAAGCTCCTTCGGACTCATCATATACAAAAGACGTTGGGATTGGGCCTTCTTCAGGCACATTTTGTGAATACAAATGCCACCCAGATTCAATAGTAGCTTTTGAGATTAATTTATATTCCGTATCTGAAATTTTTTCAACTGATGTTGACCATTTAACAGGCTCTAGTATTTGGGCCTGCCCCAAACAGATTGTTAAAAGCGCAAAAAATAAGGTTACTTTTTTCATTATTTACTCATTATTGTGTCAAAAATAATAGTTTAACTCGTTATATATGATAATTTAAGATAGTTTTATTATTATGCCTGCCTTAAACATTTCTTAGAGGCTTTGGAAATTAATTGACGCATGGCATCTGAGATGTTTCCCATTTTACAAGCTTAAAATCCAAAACATTTACATGGGTTCCAGTTAATAAATCAGATAGTCCTTTTTATCAATATTAAATTTTTATTGTTTTGGTTTAAAAACAACTTCATAGGATTGCCCTCCTTCTAATACTTCTTTTGCTATGATTTGAATATCTTTCTTGGATATTTTGTTTACAATATCCTGATAATTTTTTGGATCATTAATGTTTTCACCAAATCTGAAATAATTTGTAAGCCATTGCATATCATAATCATTTTTATCCTTTGCTTGTTCACGTTCTTTTATGAAATTTGTTTTTGTTTTGTTTAAATCATCCTCTAAAACGTCACTATTTGCTATTTTTTGTAATTCGCCCTTTACAATATCCACTAATTTATCTGCCAATTCTGGGTTACAATCAAACCGAAATGACACATAAACAATAGGTTTTGGTTCTCTTGAATAAGTTGCAGAAGCCCTTGGGCTGTAGGCACCTCCTTCTGCTTCTCTCACTGTTTCGGTGACCCTAAGTTGTAAAATATCACCTAATGCATTTATATAAATACTATTACTTAAAGTATATGGAATTTCTTTTTTGTAAACGACATTTACTGTTGCTTTCGGGTCTTCCATCTCTAAATAAATATCTTTATCGATGTTGTCAGAAACCCATACTGCTGTATTATCTATATATTTTTCATTAATAATTTTAGTTGGAATACTTGCAATATACTTTTCTAAAAGTGGTTTTAATTGATTCTCTTGAACATCACCCACTATAAAAAACTGAAAATCTGAGGCATTTGCAAACCGTTCATTATAGATACTTTTTATTTTTTCAAATGAAATATCCTTAGAAAAATCTTCATTAAAGATGCGCTCCTTAGGATTGTTTTTTCCATAAACAGCCACTGTTAAACTGTCTCGCATTTTTTCGCCAATATCTTTACTTCTTCTAATTATATAATTATTAATATTGCTTTGTAAAACCTTAAAGGCTTGTTCATCAAAACGTGGTTTTACAAAATAGACATGTACCATTTGCAACATGGTTTCAACATCTTTTGTGTTTGAATTTCCTGAAATACTTTCAGTAATATCGTCCAAGCCAACTCTTACATTGGCTGTTTTTCCAGCTAAAATTTTTCTTAAATCAGTCGCGTTAAAATCACCTAATCCAGACATTTGGATTAAATTACCCATTAAACTTGCCGATGGTAACTCTTCATCTTTTAAAAGGGAGGTCCCACCATAACTTACAGCACTTAACGCCACTTTGTCTTTTTCTTTATCCACAAACTTATAATGTACTTTTATACCATTGCTCAATAGAAATGTAGTAGATTCGGTCGCTTTATTCGGTGTTGCTTTTTTAATAGTTCCTTTATTAATATTCAAATCTGAAACCAGTGTTTTACCATCTAAAGCTTCGGTGTATGGCTGCAAAGCACCATCATTCTCAACAGTGTTGATGATTTGTTTTGCTTGGACTTCAGTTAAATTATCTTGGCCTTCAACGCCCGTAACATTTAAATATCTGTTGTTTTCAGCATATAATCTTTTTATGGTATTGTGTAATTCCTCAACCGTAATAGTGCTGAATAATTGCTTAGCAATCTCATATTCTTTTTCTACATCGGTCATTGTATTATTGAATAAAAAATTACTTTGGATACCTCTTTCAATAGCCCCATGGCTCACATCATTTCTTTTTGCAATTTGGTTTTCATAACTACTCTTAATCTCTGCTACAGCCCTATCAATTTCAGACTGGATATAGCCAAATTTAACTGCTCTAACCACTTCCGTTAAAGCTTCTTTAAAGGCTTCCTTTTGCTGATTTGGTTTAGGATAAACATTCATACTAAAAGTGTTTGATGTTCTTGATAATGTGCCATAACCTATTCTAACTCCTAAAAAGCCTGTTTCTGGTTTTTGCGCTTGCTCCGAAATTCTGGCAGTCAACATTTTTGTTGCCATAGATTCCAATAAAGTTCGTTTTAAATCGGCAACCGTTTCTGTTTCTAATGATTTTTTATGACGGATTCCAAAACTTATGGAGGCGGTTGAAACCTCTGGATCCATACCTAAACTGTAAAGCATCATATCATTATCAGGGATATCAACAATAAAACGTTTTTTCGGATTTTCTACTGCTGGTATTTTTGTAAACATTGCCTTAATTTTTTCTTCAACTTCATCTACATTTACATCACCAATTATGGCAATGGCTTGCAAATCGGTTCTGTACCAATCGTGATAAAAATCGCGTAAAGCTTTATAATCAAACCCTGCAACAACAGACATCAATCCAATAGGTAATCTATCTGCGTATTTTGAATGGTTGAAAGTAATTGGCAAAGAGGTTTGAAATAACCGCATTTGCCCATTTTGACGTGTTCTCCATTCTTCTTTTATAACACCTCTTTCGGCATCTATTTCTTCATCCGTTAAAAGCAAATTGTTTGACCAATCTTTCAATATGGTTAAACAGGTATCCACCAAACCATCTTTTGTAGGGATATTATTTAAATTATAAACCGTTTCGTCAAAAGAGGTATAAGCATTAATATCTTTACCAAAAACAGCTCCGTGCTTTTGCAAGGTGTTTAGAATGCCCTTTCCAGGAAAACTTACTGTGCCGTTAAATGCCATATGTTCTAAAAAATGGGCCAGTCCTTGTTGATTATCATCTTCTAAAACAGAACCCACATTTTGAATAATATAATAACTTGCTGCCTCTTTTACAACGTCAGTACTTTTAATATAGTAAGTCATACCGTTGGGTAATACGCCCTTTTTTATAGTTGAATCTATTGGTAATGCATCGGTATAGTTAACTGTTTGTGCTATACTTCTAATACCAAGAACTATGATAAAAGACAGGTTTATAATTAAAATGCGTTTCATATAATGTGTTTTAATATGTTAAAATTTTACTTTTAATAAATTTGTCAAGTTGTTTTAAAAAAGGAGGATTCTGCAAACAAATCCTCCCTTTTTTATGTTTTCATAGAAGAGTGACTAATTCAAATATGAATTTTTAAAATGAATAATTAATCTATATTAATTGTTAAGACAAAATCATTAATTCTTGCCCCATTTAATATAATGTTAAAGATTATAACCTAAATGTTGTATTCGTTGAATAATTCAATTAGATTTTGGCTTGATGGTCTAGGCGCATTTGAATTGATAATCAATCCATTAGTGTCTATTAAAATAAATCTTGGTATACCTTTTATTAGATAATCTTGTACAAATTGAGATTCAAAATCCTTATCTGCCAATAATTGAATACCTCCTAAGTTTTCATCTTTAATCAGTTGTTTCCATTTATCATGGTCCTTGGTACGATCTACAGAAATACTCACAAACGTAATATTTTTGCTATGATACTGTTCTTCAACCTTTTTTAGAAAAGGGATTTCAGCTTTACACGGTCCACACCAAGTTGCCCAAACATCAATGTAAACGTATTGGCCTTTTAAATCGTCTAATGACATGGTGCCACCAGCATTATTTTCATAATCTATAAATTTTGGTGATGGTTTTCCTTTAGCTACTGTTTTTAATATATTATAATTTTCTGTGATTTCCTTTTTTTGTTCTTCGTTAGTAGATCCATTCATAAATGCTTCATAGTAACCATCAATATCTGATGTGTATGTAATGCCATATTTTGCATTAGCATATAGTAAATCATTTATTATGTCTTGATTACCTAATGTATTAACTGTTTTTAAATAAGCTACATCTTGTGCTATGGAATCGGATTTAGATAATTTTTCGGCTTCCTTTGTGAAATAACTTCTCAACAAATTATTGTAACTACTCGAAAACAAAAAATCTTCATAGTTTGTATAATCTATACCATCAAGTTCTTTAAGGAATCCTTCTGAAACCTTAAAATCTGGTATTTTACTGTAATACGCATGGTAGGATTCATAATTTGAAAGATTGCTTAAATAGCTGTATTCAATACTTCTTTTTTCTTTTTCTTTATAACTACCTGTTAATCCTTTGGTACTTGAAAGCAACTCTAGTAAAGCCTTATTTATTTCCTTTTGCGTCGCTTTAAAATCTGATTCCTCTAATTCATAGACATTTTTTCCTTCACCTAAGATTTCTTTTTCTTTATTACTTTTTGCTATTAAATAATTATTTACATTGGCAGCATTTCCAATAAAATTGATTGTGTTTTTATAATCATCATGGTCATACGTTATATTAATTTCATCACCAGGTCCTAAAAACAAATAGGTAAGTCGCCCTCCAGCAAGTAGCATATAATTATCTTTATTTTCAACTTTTAAAGTATCAACAAAAACACCTTCATTACTAATTGCTATTTTTTTTGAAAACGGTTTCAAAATACTTCTTAATAGCAAACTGTCTGGTTTGGCATTTGTGATTGTGCCTTTAATTATGACATAATCTATTTTTGGCTCAGTTTTGCAAGACACCATAAATAAAGCAATTACTAAGGTATAAAGTGTTGTTTTCATAATTGTTAAAGTTATTTTTTTATTAAGATTTAGAAAAAATAGTATCAAGAATTTGGTATAAATCTACTTTCTCTTCCGTGTTTTTAGAGCTATATATGATTTTACCTTCTGGGTCTATTAAGATTTTGGTTGGAAACGAATTCACATTAAAAGTTGTTAAAAGTTCCATTTCTTTAGTGCTTCTTATTTGCATCCAGTTCATTTGTTCGTCTTTAACCCCATTTTTCCAACGTTGCTCAGTATCGCCAGAATTTACCCCAACAACCTCAAAATTCCTATCAGAATACTTTTTATAATACTCCTTGATTTTTGGTATTTCAGCCATACATGGTCCGCACCAAGTCCCCCAATAATCTAGCAAAACATAGTTTCCTTTTAATGATGACAATTTGAATTCTTTTCCATCTAAAGTGTTTTCTGTAACAAGATCTGGTGCCTGCATACCAATTTGGGTATTATCCATGGCTTTAAAACGTGTTTTAACTTCTTTATAAAAAGGTGTTACTGCCAATTTTGTAGTATCAAAGCGGTTAAAAAGAGCTTTTGCCTGTTCCAACTCAAGCTCTTTGCGGTAAAACATGTCGCTAAAAATATAAGTTGCTGCAACAGATGTAGGATGCGATTTGATGAACGCTATCTTAATGTCATGAATATCATTATATAGTTGATCTCTAGAATCTATTAGATTTTGAGCTTCAATTTCTTCAAATTTATTAACGGCAAGATCTACTGTAATGATATTGGTTTTGTCAATTAAGGGGAATATTTTTTTGTGGATTTCAGCCAAATCATCGTTGATACCTTCTGGATCTGAAGGGTAAGCTTCAATTAAAAATCCATTTATTTTCCCTTTAAAGGTTATTGCGGCACCTGGATATCCTATAAACCATAATCGACTTATATGCGCTTTTGTACTCGCTCTATATTCTTTATCACCAATCTTTACGGTATAGGTTCTTTGTGTTTGTGGAACATCTATAAAGTATACTTTATAATCTTGTATGGAATCTTTAAAAGTGAATTTATTGTCCTTAATCCATAAGGTGTCCCGATGATAACCATCAGATGTAGTATCATCATTTTCATAATACACTAAATAATCATCTGTAATACCAATTATATCAGCGTTCAGTGTAAAAGTGTTTTCAACTTTTTTAGATTGTTCCTCTTCTTTTTTACAAGAAAAAAAAGACAATGCAATGACCAGGCCTAAAATAGGCAAAGTGATTTTTTTCATAAATTCTAGATTATAAAAATAAATAGGGGTATTAGAAAACACCCCTATTTTGCTATTAATTATTGACTATTGTTAGACCTGCTGGCCAAGAAAGACCGTCATTTCTGATAATTTCAATAGTGCCGTATTCAGAATACCACTGTGAATAATAATATGTCCATTTAACTGTTAAAACCGTAGGTGTTATACTTATCAATTCCCACTTACTGGCTAAAAACGAATCGTAATTAAATACATTTAATTGATTAATTGTAGCATCATAAGTAACATACCCTGGGGATATTTTATAACAACCTCCCATTGATAAATCATCAACATCATATTTAGCATCTGTATTGGTTTGTGAAAATTTAACAATTCCCGTTGGATTTGTTCCTACTTTAGCCCATGAATATTTAATAGTATCTGCACCTATATCAATCCAGTTATATTGAAATTCACCAACCCAAGTATCTACATAAGCTACTTTTGTGCCAAATCCATAAGTACAATTGAAATCTGCACAATCTGTTCTTGTATCTTTCACCGACTCATCTTTGCCAGTAATAACCCATTTAAGTTCAAACACATCATCAACTAAAACATCGCCGTTATGATTGTCAGAAAAATCATTAGCAAATAAATCTGCCAATTCATCCTTTGAAAATGATACTAAAAATGACTCTGAAGGATTATTTATGGTTGTGTATAGTTTACCTTGATCTCCCCCTAAGTATTTATAGGACTCTCCATTTTTTTCTTCAGCAAAAATGTAAAATTCAATTTTGCTAATATCTGAAGCTGTGTACTCTCCTAAAATAAGGTTTACATCAAATTCTAAATCTGTTATTGCCCAATAAGCATTCCCGGTTTTAACATCCACATTATATTGAAAATAACTGGTAGCATCATCACTGCTTGGTCCAAATTTCAAACTTACTATGTCTGCCAAAGTAGCTTCATAAAGTGGTGGTTGTGTTATATCTTGGCCGTCTTCTTCACATGAATTTAAAAAAGGAATTAACAGCAGTCCTAAATAGAATAAAATTTTATTTTTCATATTTTTCATATTTTAATTATTATAGTTATTGTAAACAACAATAATGTGTTAATTATAAATTTGGATTTAACCCTTTAATTACTTGTGCTATATCAACAACATATCCATCATCACCAGGGTTTAAAGTAAATGTTTCTCCTGTATCTGGATTTGTGCGGGTAAAGGTAGGTACCGTTTCACCATATACATGGTATCTTTTTTGATCGAAAAGATTGATAGAAGTTCCTGCCAATTCCTTGCGTCTTTCATTCTTAATTAACTGCAAAGTTGTTGCATTATCGCTATGCACAAGTGGTGTGAAATTTGAAATTCTATTAGCTAAAAGGGTGTTTAAAACAGTTATAGCTCCAGGCCCATCACTGGTGCGCGCTTTAGCCTCGGCGTTAGTCAACATTAATCTAGGGACGTTCATACCAATACAACGTTCGGATCTAG
>JAHEDS010000107.1 GCA_024641135.1 Flavobacteriales bacterium | reverse complement strand
CAAATTAGCATCGTCTTGTTTTGAATATAACTGATTTCCAACAAAAAAATTTAAGGTGCCATATGCTTCTTCTTCAAATATTTTTGAATAACCTTGATTTGCTCCTTGTAAATTATAATTTGCTATTTGATTTTTAAATATAAGTGTTAAACTGTCATTTTCAATTTTAAAATCCACAATTGGACTCTTAGTTTCTTTTAAACTTTTAAAATAATATTGTTCACCTGTAGTTTTATTCACATTTACTAAAAAAGGTTCCCCAAAATCTATAAGTTTATTATTGAAATAGGCATTGCCTTTGTTAATTAAAACTAGGGAAGAGTCATTGATTATAAGAGATGATTTACTTGTTAAGTCCTCTGGTAAAGGAAATGACCAGTTAATGGAGCCTTTATTTTTATTAATAGACACAAGCGCTTCTTTGGATGCCATATAAATAGTCGAGCTATCCTGTAAAACATTTGAAACTATATCTCTCACCAGATTTGAACCAGTAGATGTTACATACGTCCCAGTTAAAAGTCCTAAGGCAAGTCCGCCAACATTTTTAGCAACTGTCTCGGTATAATCTTTTTTACCTGTTTTAGTCTCATAATCCCAACCCAAGCCATTTTCCATATTTATAAAATGAAGCCCTCCAGCTACTATTAATAAGTCATCATCATTGACTTTAATAATTTGATTCCATCCATATCCACGGTTTAATTCTTTTTCCCAGAGAGTTTTTCCTGTTTCTAAGTTAATACCTTCTAGTGTATGAATATTTCCTGTTAAACCAGTATACTTATATCCAAGACCAATTTGTTTTTTAGGATTAACATAATACATATCGCTCTTAATTTGCCACATTTCAGTTCCATCTTCAATATTCAAACGATAGAGCTTATTACCTTTCGAAAAGAATAGAATGTTATTATGTTGTTGAAGGCTGCAAAGAGAATAATCTATATTTTTTGTCCATTTTACCTTGTTATTAATTAGGTCATAAACAACAATAAGCCCATTTAACGCAAGAGTTTTTCCATTTTTACTTAGCTTTCTTAATTGAAGCGTTGTATATCCAGAAATAGTATCTATATAGATATGATGTATTCTGGTATTAAATACATATTCATTAGCATTAATATCACTTCCTGTAATATAATTTTTTCCAACTATTTTATTGTTTTGACGTACCTCAGGTGTAGATTTCTGAGCAAAAGAGGTAATGAAACTTAAAAGAAAAATGACTAAGATTAGTTTAGTTTTCATCTCTAAAGAATTTAGAACGCAACCTTTAAATATACGTTAAAAAATTAAAATTTCCTATAAAAATAGCGTCAATTATAGTTGTAAAAAGTTCAAAACCAAGAGCCTATAAAAGGAACAAGAGGGCATTAGCCCTCTTGTTCTAATTTATTTAAAAAAAATCTATTATTCCGTTTCTTGCATGGTATGATATACATATTGTACATCATCATCTTCTTCAAGTTTTTCTAAAAGTTTTTCTACATCTGCAGCATCTTCTGGAGATAATTCTTTTGTAACTTGTGGAATGCGTTCGAAACCAGAAGATAAAATTTCAATATTTTTTTCTTCTAAGGCAGCTTGAATTGCTCCAAAGCTTTCAAAAGGCGCATAAATTAAAATGCCATCATCGTCGGCGAATACTTCTTCAGCACCATAATCAATAAATTCTAATTCTATCTCTTCATGATCTAATCCTTCAGCATTAATTCTAAAATTACAAGTATGATCAAACATAAAAACCACTGAACCCGAAGTCCCTAAACTTCCATCACATTTATTAAAATAGCTTCTAACATTAGCTACTGTTCTCGTGTTATTATCTGTTGCAGTTTCAACCAAAACAGCAATGCCATGTGGTGCATAGCCTTCAAAAATAACTTCTTTATAATCGCCCTGACTTTTATCACTCGCTTTTTTAATAGCACGCTCAACATTGTCTTTAGGCATGTTTACAGACTTGGCATTTTGGATAACGGCTCTTAAACGTGAGTTACTTGCCGGATCTGGCCCACCTTCTTTCACTGCCATTACAATGTCTTTTCCAATACGTGTAAACGCCTTGCTCATGGCCGACCAGCGTTTCATTTTACGTGCTTTTCTAAATTCAAAAGCTCTTCCCATATTAATGTTATTTTAAATCCCTAAGTTAGGGTGTTTTATATTGAAATTTCTGAGGGCAAAAGTAAGGATGCTACTTCAAAAAATAAAATTATTCTTCTGGTTCTACAATTGTTTCTATAGCTTCGGCTAATTTAAAATCTAAATCTGTAACACCTTTAGCAGAATGTGTTGATAATGAAATTGTTAAAACATTATATACATTTGACCAGTCCGGATGATGATTTAAAGCTTCACACTCAAAAGCGATTCTACTCATAGCACTAAAGCAGTCTTTGAAATTTTCAAATTCAAATTCAGCATGCAATGCATCGTCATAATAGTCCCAGTCCGGAAATCGAAGAAGTCTTTTTTCAATTTCTATTTCTGATAGTTTATTCATGTATTAAATTTTTATTTTATGCGTTAACTAAGGTAATGATTTGAATATTTAATATGCACTATAATTTCATTTCTTCAAAAATTTCATGACTTTGTATTTGCAGATGTTTAGGAAGTAAATTGTCTTTAGGCAAAACGGCTAAATAACGGTCGTCATTGGTAGTGTATACATTTTTAAAAACCGCATTTGGAATTTCTAATAACGCTATAATTTCTTTTATAAAATCATCATGATGCACTAAATCTGTACTTCCTAGATGAAAGACCCCCGATTTATTTCTATTTATGATGTAGTGTATCTGTTGACATACCTTGGAATCTGAGGTAACATTCATTATTAAATTAGGAAATACCTCTATAGGCTTTTTTTCCTTCAAATTTTGTTTAATTAATTGTATCCTTGGTGATTGAGAACCAAAAACCATGGGCATTCTAATAATGGCGACTTTCTTTTTAGGCAGCCTTAAAAGCATGTTTTCAATCTTTATTTTGAAATGACCGTATATGCTATTACTTAATGTTTTATCATTCTCGTAACTCGGAAATTTACTATAAGCATCAAAAACATTCGCTGAGGATAAATAGATAAGTTTGCAAGGGTTTTCTAAAATATATTCGGTAATATGCTTGTGAACAATGACCTGTGCTGAAAAATTACCTCTTAATGACGATATAATTATAGTGGGTTTTACAATCTTTATTATTTCAAAAAGATCATCTTCTTCTAATTTATATTGAAAAAAATGTTTGTTTTTTTCGAAGGCTGAATTGTTGGTCTGGTAAGTGCCAAAGGTTCTAAAATAGGGGTAAAGCTCTTTGTAAAGCGAACCTCCTAGAAAACCACTTGCTCCTAAAATTAATATTCTGTGCTTTTCTTCCTTCTTTTTCATAAACTACTATAAAAAATTCTAGAAAATAGATAATTTGGTTTTTGTAGTAAATTGTTCTAATGCATACATACCTAATTTTGAATTCCCTTTTTTATTAAGACCAGGAGACCAGGTAGTTATTATAAATTTATTTGGCAAGAGTGCTACTATTCCGCCACCAACACCACTTTTTCCTGGTAAACCAACTTCAAAAGCAAAATCACCAGCTTCGTCATAAAATCCGCAAGTAAGCATAATGGCATTAATGCGTTTCGCTTGAGAATTAGTTAATTGTTTTTTATTTAAATAACATTTTCCTTTGTTAGAAAACAAGTAAAATGCTTTTGTTAATTGAGCGCAACTCATTTCTAAAGAACACTGATGAAAGTAAAAATCCAAGACGGTTTCCACATCATTTTCTAAATTATTAAACGACTTTAAAAGGTAGGCAGCTGCAAAATTTTTATATCCTGTTTCTCTTTCAGAATTTGCAACTTTTAAATTATAATTTATGGAATCATCATTCGTTAATTCTCTTATATAATTTAAGAAATCTTCTTTTGGATTCTTTAATTCTGAGATTAAAATATCAGCAATTACTAAAGCTCCTGTATTTATTAACGGGTTTCTAGGAATCCCATTTTCGCGTTCTAATAGTGCTAGCTGATTAAAAGGATTACCTGAGGGTTCTACATCAATTCGTTCTAAAATCTTTTCTCCAATGAGAGAAAATGCCAGTGAAAGAGAAAGCACTTTTGAAATACTTTGAATAGAAAACTTAGTATTGAAACTTCCTATTCCATATTCTCTACCGTCAAGAGTTCTTAAATGAATACCAAAATTACTACTATCTATATTGGCCAGTTCAGGAATATAAGAAGCAACCGTGCCTTTATCTTTAATGTTAGTTACATCATGGTAGATAACTTCTAAAACCCTTTGATAATCCAACATCTTATACTTTATAAAAAGGGAGCTTTACAACAGTTGCTGAAACTGCGTTTTTACGAATCTGAATAAAGATCTTACTTTCAATTTTAGAAAAAGCTGAAGTAACGTATCCTAATCCAATGCCTTTATTTAATGATGGCGACATCGTTCCAGAAGTAACAATGCCTATTTTATTGCCATTAGAATCAACAATATCATAACCATGACGCGGTACGCCTCGTTCATCTAATTCAAACGCAATTAATTTGCGTTTCGGTCCATTTGCTTTTTCAGCTTCTAAAGCCTCAGAATTAGTGAACTTTTTATTGAATTTAGTAATCCAACCTAAACCAGCCTCCATTGGCGAAGTTGTATCATCAATATCATTTCCATATAAGCAATAACCCATTTCTAAACGCAAGGTGTCTCTTGCTGCTAAACCAATTGGTTTAATACCATACGACGCCCCGGCCTCAAATACTTTATCCCATATTTGTTTAACCTCACTATTTTTACAATAAATTTCAAAACCACCACTTCCAGTATAACCTGTTGCCGAAATAATCACATGTTCAATTCCTGCAAAATCTCCCACTATAAAATTATAAAAAGGAATGGCAGATAAATCATGACTTGATAAAGATTGCATCGCTTCCACTGCCTTTGGACCTTGAATGGCCAGTAATGAGTAGTCTTCTGAAAGATTTTTCATTTCTGCACCCACATTGTTTTTAGACGTTATCCAATTCCAGTCTTTTTCAATATTCCCTGCATTAACCACTAACAAATAGGTGTGTTCTTTTACTTTATAAACAATCAAATCGTCAACAATACCACCATCATCATTCGGTAAACAACTGTATTGCGCCTTTCCAATAGTTAGTTTTTCAGCATCATTTGTAGTTACTTTTTGTATAAGTTCTAAAGCATGTTCACCTTCAATCAAAAATTCACCCATATGAGATACATCAAACACACCAACGGCATTTCTAACTGTTTCATGTTCTGCATTGACGCCTTCATATTGAACAGGCATGTTAAAACCAGCAAAAGGAACCATTTTTGCTCCTAACGCTTCATGTGTTGATGTTAAAGCTGTATTTTTCATTATTTGTAATTAAATTTTTGTAGCGCAAATGTATTGAAAATTTATAGATTTATTTTGAAGTAACAGAAAGTTTAAAGCCATAAAAACATTAATAAAGTTATAATTTAAAAAGTGAGTTTTAATCCTTTTTAAATTTATAATTCATGTAATAAAAAGTTTAATTAAAATTTTATTGTTATTTTTCATATTAAATAAAACCTAACAATGAAACCAACCATCCTATTCCTTTGTTTTTTCTTATCCTCATTAGTAAGTATGGCCCAAAATGATCTGCCAGCAGATTATCTCAGTTCAGAATTTCATAAGAGTAGAAGAGAAGCGTTACGAGCCAATATGCCTAATAATACAGTAGCGGTATTTTTTGCAAATGCTGTTAGAAATAGGGCTAATGATGTGGAGTATGTTTATCATCAGGATCCAGATTTCTATTATTTGTCAGGCTATAAGGAACCTAATGCCGTTTTAGTTGTTTTTTCTGATAATCAAACTAATGATAAAGGAGAATCATACAATGAGATACTTTATGTTCAGAAACGAAATGCTTTGGCAGAGCAATGGACTGGAAAACGATTAGGTGTAGAAGGTGCCGAAAACGAACTAGGGTTTGAAATGGCCTTTAATGGTGAAGAATTCATTAATAATGGAATTCATTTTTCAAATTTCGATGCTGTCATGTTCGATGCATTTAAAGATGATTACAGAGATTCGAAGCGTGATGATGCCGATTTATTTGATTTGGTAAAAGCTTTTAAATCTCAAATAGAATTAGTTGAAACTACGGTGTTTTCAACCAATCAAATGACTGTTGAATTAAATCAAAATACTAATGCCATCCAAAAGAAAAAAGTAACTGTTGATAATGAAACCTTATCAAAAATAATGGCAGGATTACGAGAAGTAAAGACCCAAGATGAAATGGTTTTATTAACTAAAGCCGTGAGAATTTCGGCCATGGGACAGCGTGAAATTATGAAAGCCATGCATATTGGAATGTCTGAAACGGAAATTCAGGGGATTCATGAATATGTTTATAAAAAATATGGAAGTGAATATGAAGGGTATCCAAGTATTGTTGGTGCCGGAAATAACGGTTGCGTATTGCATTATGTTGAAAATAATAAACTAAAAGTAGATAATGATTTGGTGTTAATGGATTTAGGAGCTGAATATCATGGTTATACGGCAGATGTTACCAGAACCATACCCGCAAATGGTACCTTTAGTCCAGAACAAAAATTGATATATGATTTGGTTTATAATGCACAGGAAGCCGGTATTGCAGTATCTGTTGTTGGCAATAATTTAAGTTCACCAGATACGGCAGCCAGAAAAGTAGTTAATGAAGGATTAATTGCTTTAGGAATTGCAAAAGATGATGCGGAAGCCAGACGTTATTTTCCTCACGGAACTTCTCATCATATTGGTTTAGATGTACATGACACAAATTTAAGAGGCGATTTTGTACCTAACATGGTGATTACCGTTGAACCTGGAATTTATATCCCAGAAGGAAGCCCTTGTGATAAAAAGTGGTGGGGCATTGCTGTTAGAATTGAGGATGATATATTAATAACCGAGAACGGCCCTATTTGTTTGTCTGCTGAAGCACCTAGGAAATCTGAAGAGATTGAAGCTTTAATGAAAGAAAACAGCCCATTGGGTAGTTTACAGTTACCTAATTTAGATTAGAAATTTCATTCAATAAT
>JAHEDS010000003.1:46258-71613 GCA_024641135.1 Flavobacteriales bacterium | reverse complement strand
CGCTTCAATTTCTGCAATAACATTATCTAAAACAATGTCAAAAGATTGTGTTTCTTTATCTGAAATAGAAATTTTTATTGGTTCGGAATATAAATTCCCCGGAGATGTATTCCAATGTTGGCCTTCACCATTATCCATAGGCAACTTTACTTCTTGGCCAGTTGATAATTTAAAAGTCTCATATACATGCAATACAGCTTGAACATAATAATCTCCAGGTTTTAATTGAGACAATTGTTCATAGGGAAATCCAAAAACTGAATTATCAAAAGAATACACTTTATCCTTTGACCAATTTTCAACATTCATTCCAAAAATTGGTTGCGCATTTAATCCTTCGCTTACTTGAAAACGAGGTTCTCTGTCTTTACTATCAGAAAGAATAAGTAATAATCTGCCGTCTAAACTTTTATCAGATAAGCTATCAGATAAGACTACATTAACAGTGATTTTCGACTTAGGCTCAGTTGAGCAATTATAAAGTGAAAGAATTAATAATAATAAGACCCATTTTAAAGATTTCATATCGTGAAAATTTTTAAAAAAGGTAGTTAATAAAAATGAATTTAAAAAACGCTATTTTAAGTATTAAATCTACTTAGCTGTGTTTTGGCGTTCTCTGGCAAGAAGTGTATTTTTAAGCAGCATAGCAATGGTCATTGGTCCTACTCCACCAGGAACCGGTGTAATAAAACTCGCCTTTTTGCTAACACCTTCAAATTCCACATCACCTGCAAGTCTATAGCCTCTAGTTTTAGTTTCATCAGGCACACGTGTTATTCCGACATCAATGACCACAACACCATCTTTAACCATGTCAGCCTTTAAAAACTCCGAAATACCAATAGCCGCAACTATAATATCTGCACCACGTGTAATTTCAGCAAGATTATTGGTTCGACTATGAACTACTGTTACTGTGGCGTTACCCGCTTTTCTTTTCTGGCTCATTAATATGCTCATGGGACGACCAACAATATGGCTTCTTCCCATAACAACCACATTTTTACCAGAAGTTTCTATATTATATCGTTCTAATAATTCTAAAATGCCAAATGGTGTTGCCGGCAAAAAAGTAGGTAAATCAAGAGTCATTCTTCCAACATTAGTTGGATGAAATCCATCAACATCTTTATCTGGGTCAATAGCCATTAAAACCTTTTGATCATCAATATGTTTAGGTAATGGTAATTGCACAATGAATCCATCAATACCCGAATCATTGTTAAGTTTATAAATATGGTTTAACAATTCATCTTCAGTGGTTTTTTCCGGTAAATCAATTAATGTTGATTCAAATCCAACCAGTTCACAGGCTTTTACTTTGGCTCCAACATAGGTCATACTTGCACCATCTGTACCAACTAAAACTGCCGCTAGATGAGGCACTTTTTCACCTTTAGATTTCATGATTTTTACTTGATCAGCAATTTCATTTTTTATATCGCTACTGATTTTTTTTCCATCTAAAATTGTCATTTGCCTATTTGTTTTTAAGTGAAATAAATTATGGTGCTATTTTTTAACGCATGTTTTGCATCATCTGCATCATTTTTTTTCCGCCACCGCCTTGCATCATTTTCATCATTTTACTCATTTGATTGAATTGTTTCATCAACTGATTAACCTGTTGCACCGATGTTCCAGAACCCTTCCCTATTCTAATTTTTCTACTAGAATTTATAATAGATGGATTGCTTCTTTCTTTGGGAGTCATAGAATGGATAATGGCTTCAATACCTTTAAAAGCATCATCGTCAATATCAACATCTTTAAGCATTTTTCCAGCACCTGGAATCATACCCATAAGATCTTTCATATTTCCCATTTTCTTAATTTGTTGTATTTGCTTTAAGAAATCGTCAAATCCGAATTGGTTTTTTGCTATTTTCTTTTGAAGTTTACGAGCCTCTTCTTCATCAAACTGTTCTTGTGCTCGTTCAACTAAGGAAACCACATCACCCATTCCAAGAATACGGTCTGCCATACGTGCCGGATAGAACACATCTATAGCTTCCATTTTTTCACCCGTACCAATAAACTTGATTGGTTTATTAACTACTGATTTAATTGAAATAGCCGCACCACCACGGGTATCACCATCTAATTTAGTAAGAATTACACCATCAAAATTCAAGACATCGTTAAAAGCTTTAGCAGTATTAACAGCATCCTGACCAGTCATAGAATCTACTACAAACAAGGTTTCTTGAGGTTGTATTGCTTTATGTATATTAGATATTTCGGTCATCATCACCTCATCTACAGCTAATCGACCTGCGGTATCTATGATCACCACATTATAGCCATTAGCCTTTGCATGGGCAACACCGGCTTTAGCAATAGCAACAGGATCATTATTCCCTTTGTCACTAAATACTTCCACATTAATTTGTTCTCCAACAATATGTAATTGATCAATTGCCGCTGGACGATATACATCACAAGCAACCAATAAAGGCTTCTTAGTTTTTTTGTTTTTAAGATAATTGGCTAGTTTACCAGAAAATGTTGTTTTACCAGAACCTTGTAATCCAGACATTAAAATAACACTTGGAGTGCCAGACAAATTAATGCCTTCTGCATCACCACCCATCAGTTCGGTTAATTCGTCTTTAACGATTTTAACCATTAACTGTCCCGGTTGTAATGTAGTTAACACATTTTGACCTAATGCTTTTTCCTTAACTTTAACAGTAAAATCTTTTGCAATTTTAAAGTTTACATCGGCATCTAAAAGTGCGCGTCTTACTTCTTTTAAAGTTTCTGCTACATTGACTTCTGTGATACTTCCATGACCTTTAAGGACGTGTAGCGCCTTATCTAACTTTTCGCTTAAATTATTAAACATAGTTCCTCTTCAATTTTAAGATGCGCAAATTTAAGGATTTGAAGTTTATTATGGTAGTAACAAACTATAAAAAAACTTATATATAAAAAGGCTGCCAAATCATTTGATTTGACAGCCTGTATAAAGGAAACTTAAATAATTAACCTAACCAACCGAATTTACCAAAATTCCCCTTTATCCATTTATTGTCTTTCAAGAACTAATATCTTTTCAACTACACCCACAGAATTGATAACTTTAAGATAAATTCTTGTTTCTGTTACTTCAACAATTCTCCATCGGTGATTTAACACTTGAAATGGTGGTTCAATACCAAAATTTAATCCTAAGAATAAACCATTGTTTCTATATGATAACCAAGAGCCATCAATAATTCCATTATTCGGATCCGTTACTTTTACCCAACCGGTTTCTAAGAAATCAATGTTGTACATGTAATAATCCTCCGTTTTATTAACATCACCATCTTGATAAAGAGCAACATTCCATATGCCTGTGTTTAGAATTTGATCAATAAAAACTAAATCTCCATCTCCATCTGGGCAATGTCTTTCTAAGACCATTTCACTATTATTATTCTGTAGCTTAATCAATCCTGGTTCTAAGAATTTAACCAACCATTCTAAATTAAGATTAGGTCTTCCTTCAAGGTTAATTTGCAATATAAATCCAGCATTAACAGCTTGTACGTTATAAGTACCTGTTACAAACTCCCCATTGATTCGGATTTTAACTACATTATTTGGGAAGAATTTTAAAGGCGTCCCTATATAATCAGCTTCATTATTTGTTCCACTAATATTTAAACGGGCTACTCTCCAGAAACATTCTTGCAAATAATTTTCTATACGTTCTTTTGTTATATCAAATACGATATCACAGTTTTTCTTTAAGATAATTCTGTTACCACCTTCTTGATAAAGTTTGATTCTACCTGGTTCCAAATCATAAACATACCATTCCAAGACAAAATCAACTAACGTATCAAACTCCAACTTTATTAAAGCACCATGATCTGTAACCCTGGTAGTCCAAGTTCCGGTTAACATATCACCATTCCTTGCACGAACTTTAACAACATTATCATTTTTAAATACTACAACATATTCTCTATAAAAATCATTTAAGTTGTCTTGATTTCTTTCCATATCAAGTACTACCCATGGACATGTCATAAGAAGCGCATCTAAACGTTCTTTAGTAAAATCATCATCATGATAATCATTATTATCATCTTCATTACACGCATCTTTAGCATCTTCAATTGTTGTTTGTAACTCTTGATTGTTATGAACTTCAACAATTGTTCCATCTGCTAAAACCATATTAATTGGGAAATTAATACTTGCAAAAACTTCACCTTGTCTTACTCGTTTTATAAAACGGTGTAATTGTTCATCATTTTCAATAGTAACCACATCAATCACTTGAAATTGGGTATTATAAATTGAAAATGAAATTGGATATTGAAAATCAATACATTCAATATCATCATCTTGTTCATTCTCTCCATTACACTGTTGGGCAAGTTCTTTTAATTCCTGAGGATTATTAATAACTATTTCTGTATAATCAGCAAGAGTTATGGTAATTGGAAAAATAATTTCCAAATTATCAATATCATCATCAAATTCATTAAAGATAGCTTCAATCACAGCAAAATCTTCTTTTGAATCAATTATGATTTCAACACCATTTACTACAACTGTTATTGGTAAATCAACTGACAAACAATTTGCTTTATCAATAATATTGTCTGAAGATCCATCCTTAGTCGAGGTTGATTTCATTAAGCTTGTTAAAGTAGATGTAGCTGTTAAAGCTTCAGCTTCAGCTGGCAAAGTAATATCTACAACTTCTTGCTGACAAGACATTAACATTAAAAGGGCAAAAAAAGGAAGTAATAATAATTTTTTCATAACGTATAAATTTAGTTTAACATGAGGCAATTTGAATATAAAACAATTTAGGTTAAGAAATTCCTACCCATTATTGCCTTTTTTTTTAATTTAGTACTCAAATCACCAATAATAATGGGGAAACACCTACATGAAAATATTTGCGAGGAACATATTTTCTCTGCCATTTTCAACAAATATTCCAAAGATTTGCACAACTTTTTATATTATAAGTTTGGTGAATTATTAAATCCGAAAGACAAAGTGCAAGAAGCTTTTATTAAATTATGGGAAAATTGCAGTAAAATTTCTCCTGAAAAAGCAAAAAGTTTTCTTTTTACTACTGCCAATAATTTAATGTTAAATGAAGCGGCACATCAAAAAGTGGTTTTAAAACACCGGCAAATAAAAGCAAAATCATATACTAATGAAAATCCGGAATTTTTAATGCAGGAAGATGAGTATATGAAAAAACTTCAAAAAGCGCTTTCAAATTTATCTGAAGCACAACGTACTGCTTTTTTAATGAACAGAGTTGAAGGAAAACGATTTAAAGAAATTGCGGAGCTACTCAATATTTCAACAAAAGCAGTTGAAAAAAGAATTTATGGTGCTCTGGAAAAATTAAGGCAGGAAATTAAAGAATTATAGAAAAAATTTAAATGGTAGGTAGGAAAAAATAAGTTTTAATTGTTATATAGTTGTATTACAAAATGATGGAAAGAGAAAAATTAATAAAGAAATGGCTTGATAATGATCTGAATGATCAAGAACTTAAAGCTTTTAAAAAGCTTGAAGACTATGATGATTTAGTAAACCTATCGAACAATTTAAAAGGTTTTAAGGCGGAAGAGTTTGATGCTTCAAAGGAACTTGAACGTGTATTAAGAACAATACATTCAACAAAAAAACAAAGCTTTTGGATGCATCCGGTATTTAAGATTGCGGCTATACTTGCTATATGTTTTAGCTTATATTATTATACAACTACTATTGACACTGCTATTACGACCGAATTTGCACAAAAAACTACTATAGAATTACCTGATAACTCAAGTGTTTCTATAAATTCAAAATCGCTTTTGGTTTTTAATAAAAACTCCTGGAAGAAAGTACGTGATGTAGAACTCGAAGGAGAAGCCTTTTTTAAAGTTTCAAAAGGGTCAACCTTTAACGTTATAACCAAATCGGGAACAATTACAGTTTACGGAACACAATTTAATGTTAAACAACGCGATGATTATTTTGAAGTTATTTGCTACGAAGGTATAGTTGGTGTTACCTATAACTCGCAACTCACAAAACTTAAAGCTGGAGAAAGCTTTTTAATTATTGATGGGAAATTGATTGTTACAGAAAAAGAAAATAACACAACACCTTCGTGGTTAAATAACGAAAGTCATTTTAAAAGTTTACCATATCGAGAAGTTTTAGCAGAATTTGAAAGACAATACGGAGTAATTATTAAGGCACAAAATATTGATAAAACTGAATTATTCACCGGTAGCTTTACACATAGCAATATAAGTACTGCATTAAAATCTATCACATTACCATTGCACTTAAAGTATAGTAAAACGAACAATACTATTACGCTAATACGTGAATAAAAAAGGACTCCTTTTAATTTATCTATTCTTCTTTTTTTTGAATTTTACGGTTACGAAAGCTCAGAATCTTCAAAAAGAAAAACAACCACTTACAGATATTTTAAAAGTTCTTGAAAACAAATACAACATCAGTTTTTCGTTTGCCGATTCTACCATAAAAAATAAAAATGTTGCTTTACCTGCCTCTAACTTAAATTTAGAAGATGCCCTAAATTTCTTGAAAATTGAAACCACTTTAGATTTCGAGATTTTAGATGAAAGATTTGTTGTAATAAAGGTTATTGAAAATACTACTGTTCCAATAAAAACGCAACGTTTAGAAGAGGTAACGGTCACAAATTATTTAACGACAGGTATTGTTAAACTAAATGACGGTACCACCACAATAAAACCTGAAATTTTTGGAATTTTACCCGGATTAATTGAGCCAGATATTTTACAAACTATTCAAGCGTTACCTGGTGTTTTAAGCATAGACGAAACCGTTTCAAATATAAATATAAGAGGTGGTACTCATGATCAAAATTTATTTCTTTGGGATGGCATTAAAATGTACCAGTCTGGACACTTCTTTGGGTTGATATCTGCTTTTAATCCATACACAACCAAACAAGTCAATGTATCTAAAAATGGGACCAGTGCAAAATACGGCGATGGTATTTCAAGTGTTATAGACATGCAACTTTCAAATAAAATTGATAATACGTTTAAAGCGGGGGCCGGATTCAATCTAATAAATGCCGATGCTTACGCTAAAATTCCTTTGTCTAATAAAACGGAGTTGCAACTTGCAACTAGACGCTCCATTACCGATTTAATTGTTACACCTACGTACAACCAATATTACAAGCGCATTTTTCAAGATTCCGATTTAACTAATACCCTAGATGATAGTTATTCTATTTCTCAAAACGAAGATTTTTATTTTTACGATATTACCGCTAAATTTTTATATGATATAACTAAAAAAGATAAAATCAGAATTCATTTTTTAAATGTCAATAATGCTTTAAAATATGATGAGCAGTCCACCATAAATGATAATAACGAAGCGTTAAAAAGCAATTTATCCCAAAAAAATCTTGCAACCGGAATGACCTATACGCGAGAATGGAGCGACCGATTGGTAACAAACGGACAAGTGTACATATCCAGATATAATTTATATGCCACAAACTTTGATATTTTAAATAATCAACGATTAATTCAGGAAAATGAAGTTAAAGATGGCTCAGTAAAATTGGATGTTAATTATAAGGCCACTCAAAATATTAAAATTAATAGCGGATATCAATTTTCAGAAATAGGAATTAGTAATCTCGAAGACGTAAACAACCCTATTTTCAGAAGTTACATCAAAGAAGTTGTGCGTAGTCATGCTATTTATGCCGAAACCTCCATTTTATCTAATAATGCCTACTCTAATTTAAAAATAGGAACACGCTTTAATTA
This sequence comes from Flavobacteriales bacterium, assembly GCA_024641135.1. Classification (GTDB taxonomy): domain Bacteria; phylum Bacteroidota; class Bacteroidia; order Flavobacteriales; family Flavobacteriaceae; genus Yeosuana. The sequence continues at coordinate 63,802 of JAHEDS010000003.1, read as the reverse complement.
TCACGAAAAATTTAGTATGTTTTTATTTGAACCAAGATTAAGTTTTAGTCAACGGTTTTTTAATTATTTCAGATTGGAAATTCAAGGTGAATTTAAAAGTCAAACAACTTCGCAAATCATTGATTTACAGAATGATTTTCTAGGTATTGAAAAACGACGCTGGATTTTATCAAATAACGAAACCGTGCCGGTCATAAAAAGTAAACAAGTATCAGCAGGTATTCATTTTAATAAGAATAATCTTCTGTTAAGCGCAGAAACCTACTTAAAATATGTCGATGGCATAACTACCCGGAGTCAAGGATTTCAAAACCAATATCAGTTTGTAAACGCTATAGGAAGTTATCAAATAAAAGGAATTGATTTATTATTAAATAAACAATTCAACCAAGTAATAAGTTCGTGGATTGGGTATTCATTTAGTAAAAATGAGTACACATTTGACACATTAAACAATAAGGAATCGTTTCCTAACAACGCAGATATACGCCATGCACTTACTGTAGCTAGCACGTATACATATAACAATTTTAAGGTGGCACTTGGACTTAATTGGCATTCAGGAAAGCCGGCTACAAATCCAATAACTGGTGATGAAATAGTTGATGATGCAATTAATTTCGAAGCACCAAATAGTTCAAGATTAAGAGATTATTTACGCGCTGACTGCTCAGCAACTTACGGGTTCGAGGTATCAAAAAAAACTAATGCAATTATAGGAGCCTCTATTTGGAATATAACTAACAAAAAGAATATCATCAATTCTTACTATACAATAGATGATCAAAATTTGGTAACCAAAGTTGAAAACCTGTCTTTAGGAATCACCCCAAACGTAAGCTTTAGGTTGCAATTTTAACCTAATATCCTTATATTTATGGCATTACGTAAATATAATTATCAACCAACCCTTTTTTTTATGACTACTCAAACGTACCTCAGGTCTTTTAGACCCCTAGTCTTTGCCCTTTTTAATTTAGTTATTTTAGTGAATTTACAATCATGTAGATTTGACAAAAAACAAACGAAAACTGAAGAAACTGTTATTGAAACAGAAAACTTTGTAAACATCCTTACTGAAAATATGGATTTCCAAATGGTCGACACCATACCATCTGGATGGAACACTTTTCGTTACACAAATGCTTCACCACAGACCCATTTTTTTCTAATAGATAAATATCCTGAAGGGATTACTATGCAACATATTATTGATAGTGTTGGTCCTCCTTTTGATAATGGGATGAAACTCCTAAATGAAGGAAAAACAGAAGAAGGCTATGCCGAGTTTGGTAAACTTCCATCATGGTTTATGGAAATGAAAAATTTAGGTGGCTCTGGCTTAATCTCACCCAACCTTACCAGTGAGACATCAGTAAAACTAGACCCCGGTTATTATATCATTGAATGTTATGTAAAAATGAGCAATGGCGTTTTCCATACTTCCATGGGAATGGCCAAAGTTTTAATTGTATCGGATATTAATTCAGGAAATAGTGAGCCCAATGCCGATATAAAAATTAATATATCAAGTACAGAGGGTATCATTTTCAATGACTCAATAAATAAAGGTAAACATGTCATTTCTGTTTTTTACAAAGATCAAATCGCTCATGAAAACTTTATTGGTCATGATGTAAATCTTGCCAAAATAGATGACACTGCCAATCTAGACGAATTAAATAACTGGATGGATTGGTCCAATCCAAAAGGTCTTATTGAACCTGCACCAAAAGGAGTTACTTTTTTAGGTGGAGTTAATAATATGTCGGCAGGAGATACAGGTTATTTTAAGGTTAATTTAGATCCTGGCCGTTACGTTTTAATTTCTGAAGTGCCAAACCCATCTAGCAAGAATATGTTGAAAACATTTGTAGTAAAGGAGTAACTAAACCTATAATTTATGAAACAGCTAAAAAAAGAAGAAATTAACCAAGAAGTCTTTGATTTGTATGATGACTATGCTCACAATAAAATAGATAGGCGACAATTTGTTGAAAAACTATCTCTTTATGCCATTGGGGGGATTACCGTATCATCGCTTTTAAGTTTTATGTCCCCTAATTATGTAGATTCTTTATTAGTAAAACCAGAGGATGAACGTATAGAATCTGGATATATCACCTATAATTCACCAAAAGGTGGTGGGACTATTAAAGGACTTTTATCTACACCAAGTAATACAAATAAAAAATTACCTGGGATTGTGGTTGTGCATGAAAACCGCGGCTTAAACCCTTATATTGAAGATGTTGGAAGGCGAGCCGCCCTTGATGGTTTTATCAGTTTAGCACCCGATGCCTTAACGCCATTAGGTGGTTATCCGGGAAATGACGACGATGGTCGTGCATTGCAACGTCAACGAGACCGTAATGACATGTTAGAAGATTTTATTGCTGCTTTTGACTATTTAAAATCTCATGAACGGTGTGATGGGAATATAGGTGTTGTAGGATTTTGTTTTGGTGGTTGGATTGCCAATATGATGGCCGTTAAAATAGCCAATCTTAAAGCCTCTGTCCCTTTTTATGGCGGACAACCAACTGCTGATGAAGCTGCACAAATTAAAGCACCACTTTTATTACAATATGCAGGGTTAGACACTAGAGTAAATGAAGGCTGGCCAGCTTATGAAGCTATCCTAAAAGAAAACAATTTAGAATATACTGCCTATTTTTATCCAAATGTCAATCACGGCTTTCACAATAATACGACACCACGTTTTGACAAGGAAGCGGCCGATTTGGCATGGGAACGCACCATTTCTTTTTTTAAAGAGAAATTAAAATAGCTTATATTAAATCGATATGCGTAATTTTGAGTAATAGGAGTAATCATTAAGCATGTCAGATAAAAAAAATGAATTAGAAAAAACCAGACTGCATTCTCGAAACAAAAACCGAGAACGTTATGATTTGCATGCCTTATCAAAGATTTCTCCAGCATTGGCAGCTCATATCAAGCCTAATAAATTTGGAGTGAATTCGGTTGATTTTGCCAATCCTGTTGTAGTAAAACTTCTAAACAAAGCATTACTTCATCATTATTATGGCATTAAGGATTGGGACTTTCCGGATGAAAATTTATGCCCACCGATACCGGGAAGAGCCGATTACATTCACCATATAGCTGATTTATTAAGCGAAAATAATTTTGGTCGGGTACCAAAAGGTGATAAAGTAACTTGTTTTGATATTGGCGTTGGAGCTAGTTGTATTTATCCAATCATTGGAGTTACAGAATATGGATGGAATTTTATTGGTTCTGATATTGATATTAAATCAATTGCTTCTGCACAGAAAATTGTAAACGATAATGAAGCATTCAAAGGTAAAATTACCTGCAGGCGACAAGAAAACCCAAAAGATGCCTTTTATGGTGTAATAAACCGAGAAGAAAAATTTGATGTTTCCATTTGTAATCCACCATTTCATGCTTCAGCAGAAGAGGCTCAAAAAGGAACTTTAAGAAAACTAAAGAATCTATCTGGAAAAACTGAAAAAACACCTCAGCTCAATTTTGCTGGGATAAGTAATGAATTGATATGTGATGGCGGCGAACACAAATTTATTCATAACATTATTAGAGAAAGTAAAAAATTCTCTAATAACTGTTACTGGTTTTCTACCCTTGTATCTAAACAATCTAATTTAAAAGGCATATACAAATCTTTAGATAAAGAAGATGCTTTTGAAGTTAAAACCATTCCTATGGGAACTGGAAATAAATCAACCAGAATTGTTGCCTGGACATTTCTTAATATGGAAGAACAAAAGGCATGGATAGACGCTAGGTGGAAATGACATTATAAAGCATTTTTTATTTTAAAGCTAGTTTGATTTTTTTTTAAGGATATTTAAATAAACTTTTTTTTGATATAAAATAACCCTTCAGAATAAATCATAAAAAAAGAGTTTAATAAAACTATTATTGCTAAAACAGCCCGTATGTATAGACATGTTGAAGAATCACAAACCTTATTAATTAACACACAATCCAAATTATTAGTTAATCAAAATAAAAAGAATTTTAAATTTGGTTTTGGGCAATCTCCCTTTTTACCTCCAAAAAAGGTTTTATCAGCCTTAGAAAAAGCGGTACACCACAAAGAATATTCATCTGTTCAGGGAGACCCCGAGCTTAGACAATTAATGTCTGCATTTCACAAAGACCATAATGGGTTAGAAGTTCACCCTGACAATATCCTAATTGCACCGGGCTCAAAAATATTGCTCTATACTATTTTATTAGCATTTGAAAAAGCAGATGTTTTCATACCAGCACCAGCCTGGGTATCTTATGCACCTCAAGCTAAACTAATAGGACATCATATTATAAAACTTAGTACAACTTTTGAAGATAAATGGCGAGTTACTCCAAAAAGTATTCAAGAAGCTGTAAAATTTAAAAAAAACAACGCTTCAATTTTAATATTGAATTTTCCTGGAAACCCAGACGGCCTCACATATAATGAGAAGGAACTTATAGATCTTGCCAAAATTTCAAGAGAATTAAATATTTTAGTCATTTCAGACGAAATTTATGGCCTACTTAATCATAATCAAGCGCATCTATCTTTTGCTAATTATTATCCAGAGAGAACTATTACTACAACAGGCTTGTCAAAATGGTGTGGAGCAGGTGGTTGGCGACTGGGAGCTGCATTTCTTTATAATAACATAGAACCTGAGTTTAAACAAGCATTGATTGGAATTGGTTCAGAAACCTATTCCTGTGCTCCTAGTCCGGTTCAGATGGCAGCAAAAACCGCCTATAAAAGCTACAATAACATCATCGATTATTTGGACTATCAAATTCAAATATTAAAACAAATTGGAAATTATTGTTCAGACCGATTAAATGCCTCACAAATAAGAGTACATGCTCCAGAAGGCGGCTTTTATCTTTTTCCAGATTTTTCTGTTTATTCTGAAAAATTAAAAAATCGAGGAATTAATACCTCACAAAAACTTTGTGAACAATTACTAAGTGATACCGGCGTTGCTCTGTTACCAGCCTCTGCTTTTGGTTTTGAAGAACAATACTTAGCTGCAAGATTGGCCTATGTTGATTTTAATGAACCTGAAGAAGGTGTTCCATTTAACCTCAACAAAGATTGCCCTAATATTATTGAAGGCATTGAAAAACTATGTAATTGGATTGAAAGATTTTAGATGTTATTTAATTAATTTCTTAACTTCATTAAAATCAAGCCCTCCATAATTTCCAGAGCTCATTAGTAACAAAGCTTTGTCATTAAACTCTTGTGAAAATAAAAAGTTTTTAAACTCTTCTGGATTGGTGTAAATAATTAAATCGTCACGCTGAAAGGCATCCGCTATTTGTTCGTGAGTTACTTTCTCTAACTTTTTAATCTCTACGGCATGCGGTGAATAAAATACTACGGCCACATCGGCACCATCTAGCGCACCCTTATATTCTTTTAAAAATTCTGCATTTAAACTACTATAGGTATGTAACTCTAAACACGCTACTAAAGTTCTATCTTGATATTGCTCTTTAACCGCATTGGTTGTGGCTTCTACTTTACTAGGTGAATGGGCAAAATCTTTATAAGCCACACTATTTTTACTTTCTGCAATTTTTTCTAAACGCTTACTTGCACCTTTAAAAGTAGCAATGGCTTCATAAAAATCGTCTTCATCAATACCCATATGCTGACAAATCCACTTCGCTCCAGCCAAATTATTAAGATTATGCTTTCCAAACACTTCAATTGGTAAAGGGCCCTCCGATGTTTCTAACAAAGTTTGCCCATTTTCAACAGTATATATAGGAGTCTTATAAGGTATTTTTCTTATAGTATTATCCGAAGCTTCTACCACCCGTTTTACTTCGGTATCTTCTTCATTATAAGTAATACTTCCTCCTTTAACTATAGAATCCACGAAAATACTGAACTGCTCTACATAATTTTCATAGGTTGGAAACACATTAATATGATCCCAGGCAATACCGCTTAACAAAGCAATATTTGGCTTATATAAATGAAATTTTGGCCTTCTATCTATTGGCGAACTTAAATACTCATCGCCTTCTAGTACAATAAAATCATTATCTTCAGTTAGTTTGACCATGACATCAAACCCTTCTAGCTGAGCACCAACCATATAATCAACATCTTGGTTGTGATAGTGCATGACATGTAAAATCATAGAAGTGATTGTTGTTTTACCATGGCTTCCACCAATAACTACACGGGTTTTATGTTTTGATTGTTCATATAAAAACTCAGGATAAGAATAAATTTTTAAATTTAATTCTTGAGCCTTTAACAGTTCTGGATTGTCGGCTTTTGCATGCATTCCTAAAACAACGGCATCTATTTGAGAAGTTATTTTTTCAGGAAACCAGCCATATATTTCTGGCAATAAATCCTTGTTAGCCAATCTTGTTTTTGATGGCTCAAAAATTTCATCGTCACTACCCGTTACCTTATATCCTTTGTTATGTAAAGCAATAGCTAAATTGTGCATTGCACTACCTCCTATTGCTATAAAATGTACGTTCATAAACTTTTATTGATTGGTAAAGATATGAATTGAATTACTAATTTTTTAATGGAATGTAGATTATTGCGTTAGCGATTGAACGGTATGTTTGAGCTCTTTTTTATACCATAAAAAAAGCGAGTAGTGAAAGCGCGACCTAAAAGGAAACGCTATAAGTTCACAAACTTAAAATCTTATCTCGTTCTTCCAAAAAAAGTTTGCTTTTTGGCAATTCTACCAATGCCGAATTAATATATTTCAAAGCTTCAATTTTATTTTTTTTAAGTAAATAAATTTGAGCTAAACGATATTGTGCCCAGGCTTTAGGAGCCCCATCTTGCCCATTATAATTTTTAAGATATGTTTGTAATGCGTTTTCACCTTTATCTAATGCAATATTATTTTCGGCCACCACTTTGCCTAATTGATAATAAAGTGCATTATTAATATGTTTTTTCTGTGCTTCCTCAATATTTTGAATAGCCTTTTCGGGTTGTTTTTTACTCTCGTAAAAGCCAGTTAGCTTATTATAACATGTTAAAGAACCACCTTCATTAACAGCCATTTTATAATATTTTTCAGCTAAATTATCCTCATTATCGTAGGCATAAATATATCCTTTAGCCAAATAGCCATCAACCTTTGAAAGCTGTTCGAGCTCATTGGCATATTTTATGGATTTACTTTTGCTGCCTCCAATAATACCAGGTAATTGCATATATAACTCAACCAAAGCCCAACGCGTATCGATGTGATTCGGGTCTAATTCTGCTGCTTTTTCAAAGGCCTCTTTTACATCTCCAATAATACCTAACGCTTTAAATTTATTTACTGAAAGCGCTTTCATTCCCAAAGCCCCTCCATATTTATATTGGTAATTTGCACTATTTGGATTGGTATTCACTAGTTTTTTATATGAAGCAATAGCCTCATCCCATTTTTTTTGAAAACCATAGGCATCGCCATATAATTCAATGGCATATAAATCGCCTGGATATTCTTTTAAATAATTTGAAATTATCCCTTCGGCCTTTGAATATTGTTTGTCTTGAAAAAGAGCCCCAACTTCATTCAAAGAGGTTTGACTAAAACCAACTATTGGTACTAAAAGAAGGATTAAATATTTTCTTATCATTTACTGTGGAAATACAAAATTATAAACTTGACTATTCTTTAAAAATTATGAACTCAAAGGAAATTCCTTTATGAAATAAACACGAATCTAACAGCTATTACATTTGCACTATTTTGTTGGCGGCATTGTTGGCCTTACCTCTATCTTACTTGGTAATGTTCTCGGATTCATTTTAATCAAATCAACAACCAATTCACCAATATCCTCACTTTGAATCTTCCACGCATCACTATCATTTGGCGTATGATTATTAAAATGCGTAGCAACAGAGCCAGGCATTATAGTACTAACTTTAATATCATATTTACGTAAATCTAACATAACAGCCTGCGTAAAACCAGTAACACCAAACTTACTGGCGTTATAAGCCGAACCATTCGCAAAAAAATTAGTCCCAGCTAAACTTGAAATAGTAATATAGTACCCTTTTGATCTCTTTAAAGCCTCAACACTTGCCTTAATGGTATAAAAAGCACCAGTTAAATTGGTATCTATGGTTTCCTGCCATTGCTCTATGGTAAGATCTTCAACACTTGCAAAATGACCTAAACCAGCATTTGCTATTACAATATCTATTTGTTTAAAGTGTTCTAACACCATTTTAACCGCTTGTTGCTGACTTTCAAAATTTCTAACATCGGCTTCAACACCAATTGCTTTAGCTCCTTTTAATGAATGAGAATTAAGAGCATCTGCTGCTTTTTGTGCTGAAGACTTGTTCCTACTAGTAACTACAACATGTATACCTTCATTTAGTAAAGATTGTGCTATTCCAAAACCAATTCCTTTAGTACCACCTGTTATAAGTGCTACTTTATTTTTTAATTCATCCATGATTTTCAATTTTATGTAAAATAACAAAATAAATTATCTAAGACTAAATATAAAATGTTAGGATAATTATAAAATTTCAATACCTACGGCTTTGGGGGATATTGAGAAAATATTTTCTCGACTATTGCAGTTAATTGGGCTTCTCGTTCTTTAGGTATTCTATTAGGGCTATAACTTGATTCACTTACTGCTTGCCAAAAAAGTTGTTTTAAATTTTCATCAACAAAATCAATAGTTATTTGTCGCGTAATATTTGATTGACCAATTGGTATTCCAAAAGATATACCTCCGCCCATATTGCTCCCCGAACCACCTACTCCAACACCCATAGAACTTTGTTGAGATGATTGAAAAGCAGTACTTTTAATATCTATAAAAAAATCTGGAGTTTCTGAGTAAGTAATTCCTAAAGTTTCCAATTTGGCGTCTATCCCTTCTAAAAATCGCTTAGTATCCAATTCGCTTAACCCTGTTTTCATATCACCGTAATAATTATATGTTTTATAATTATCGAAATTGGTTTCCTTATCGTAATCGTAATTAACTTTAATTGGCGCACAGGATACGATTCCAAAAATAAGGGCAATAATTAAAACTTTTTTCATGATTAAATTTTTGATTAAAGTTAATCAAAAATAATTCCAAGATTGGTTTTTAACTTTATGAAGTTAATTCAAAATTGAAGGAAGCATTCGGTAATAATAACATTAATTATTTAGCATTTTCCAAAGAACATCTTTCAACTCCGTTAGACCTTGTTGAGCGACAGAAGAGATAAATAGATAAGGTATTGGCAGTTCATTATCAAGCTCTTCTTTTAATTCTGCTTTTAATTCATCATCCAGCATATCGCATTTTGAAATAGCTATAATTCTATCCTTATCAAGCATCTCCGGATTATATCTTCGTAATTCGTCCAAAAGAATATCGTATTGCTTTTTAATATCATCAGCATCAGCTGGTATTAAAAACAAAAGAATTGAATTACGTTCAATATGCCTCAAGAAATAATGGCCTAAACCTCTACCTTCTGCTGCACCTTCAATAATCCCCGGAATGTCTGCTACAACAAAGGTTTGGAAATCGCGATATTGAACAATCCCTAAATTTGGTTTAAGTGTTGTGAACTCATAATCAGCAATTTTTGGCTTTGCCGATGTAATTACAGATAAAAGAGTCGATTTTCCCGCATTTGGAAATCCGACTAGGCCAACATCTGCTAAAACTTTAAGCTCTAAAGTGATGTATTTTTCTTCCAACGGCATACCAGGTTGCGCATACCTAGGTGTTTGATTGGTGGACGTTCTAAAATGCCAGTTACCCAGCCCCCCTTTTCCTCCTTTAGCAATAATTTTTTCTTCGTTATGCTCTGTAATTTCAAAAATAACTTCATTACTTTCTGTATCGCGCACAACAGTTCCTAACGGCACTTCAACATAAACATCTTCTCCATCAGCACCAAAACTCCTACTGCTTCCACCATGATCACCATGACCTGCTCTAATATGTTTTTTGAATTTTAAGTGAAGAAGGGTCCATAAATTTGAATTACCCTTAAGAATAACATGACCTCCACGACCACCATCACCACCATCTGGCCCACCTTTTTCAATAAATTTTTCACGATGCAAGTGCGAAGAACCTTTACCTCCATTACCAGAAGTAACATACATCTTTACATAATCAACAAAATTCCCTTCAGTCATATTTGAGTTTAAATTTTTAAAGTTTAAAGTATAAAGTTTAAACTCTTTAATGCATTACAAATTATCGATTACAGCACTTAAACGTGTAGTAATTTCCTTTATATTACCAACACCGTCTACCCCAAAATACTTATTCTGTGCAGAATAATACTCTTTTAAAATTGCGGTCTTATTATAATATTCTGTGATTCTATTTCTTATAATAGATTCATTAGCATCATCAGCCCTTCCACTTGTTTTGCCACGTTCTAAAACACGTTTTACTAAAATATCATCGGCTACTTCTAAAGCAATCATAGCGCTTATTGCTGAATCCTTACTTTCCATTAATTTACCTAATGCATCTGCTTGCGCATTAGTTCTTGGAAAACCATCAAAAATAAAACCATTGGCATCGGCATTCTTTTCAACTTCGGCATTTAACATATCAATAGTTACCTGGTCTGGAACTAATTCGCCTTTATCCATAAACGATTTAGCCAACATTCCTAAAGCTGTTTCATTTTTTATATTAAATCTAAACACATCTCCTGTTGAGATATGAACTAAATTATATTTTTCTTTTAAAAAATTAGCTTGAGTTCCTTTTCCTGCTCCTGGAGGACCAAATAACACTAGATTTGTCATATGTTGTGTTTGTTTTATTTGATATATTTCAGGTAAGTTTCTTCCTAATCCATCATAATCCAGGCCGTAACCCACAATGAATTTATTTGGAATTTCCATACCAATGTAATGCAATTTATAATCCTTTTTATAAGCGTCAGGTTTATAAAATAAAGTTGCTATTTTAAGTGATTTAACCTCTTCGTTTTTAAAGATTCTATATATTTCACCAAGTGTATTACCTGTATCAATAATATCTTCGAGTATTACAACGGTTCTACCTTTTAAATCTTGAGTCAAACCAATTAAGCGTTGAATGTCTTCTGTAGATTTAACACCTTCATAAGAAGCTAATTTGATAAAAGTTACTTCACAAGGTTTAGGATATTTTTTAACAAAATCGCTTACCAGCATAAAAGAGCCATTTAAAACACCCACAAAAACAGGAATTTCGTCGCCAATATCTTTATGAATATTATAGGCCATACGCTCAATAGCTGCATCAATTTCCTTTGAAGAAATAAAAGGTTTAAAATATTTGTCGTGAAGTTTTATATCCATGATAATTTTTTGAAAGTTGCAAAGTTAAGGAATTGATTGACTAATACCGATTTTTTGATTTAGGAATTAGGAAGTAATTTCATATTTAAATGTATTTTTGCATATACTTAATAGATTTTAGCACAATTAATTACATGAATTACTTTTCTTCAAATTTTAAACTTGGTATTCTGGGGGGCGGTCAGTTAGGGAAAATGCTGCTTTACAACACAAGGAAATTTGATATTTACACGGCTGTACTTGAAGCTAGTAACGATGCTCCCTGTAAAATAGCTTGTAATGAATTTCATCTTGGAGATTTAATGAGTTATGACGATGTGTATAACTTTGGAAAACAAGTAGATGTGCTTACAATTGAAATTGAAAATGTTAATGTAGATGCTTTAGAAGATCTTGAAAAAGAAGGGGTAAAAGTGTATCCTAGTTCCAAAATTTTACGAACTATTCAAAATAAGGCCAAACAAAAATTATTTTATGTTGACCATAATTTACCAACTGCATCATTTTCTCGTTTTGCCTATACTTCAGAAATTAAGGAATCCATAATGCATGGAGGTTTAAACTTTCCATTTGTATGGAAAAGTGCCCAATTTGGTTATGATGGTACTGGAGTAAAAGTTGTGAAATCTATTGAAGATTTACAAGATTTGCCCAATGTTGAATGTATTACTGAACAATTAATTCCTTTTAAAAATGAATTAGCTGTTATTGTTGCCAGAAATGTATCAGGAGAAATCAAAACGTATCCTGTTGTAGAAATGGAATTTCATCCGGAAGCAAATCAAGTAGAATACGTTATTTGTCCTGCAAGAATTTCAAAGGAAATAGCAAAGAAAGCTGAAGAAATTGCTTTAAGAACTTCTAAAGCATTTAATCATGTTGGACTTTTGGCAGTAGAAATGTTCCTTACTATAAATGATGAGATTTTAATAAACGAAGTAGCACCTAGACCACACAATTCTGGTCATCACACCATAGAATCAAGTTACACTTCTCAATTTGAACAACATTTAAGAGCTATACTTAACTTACCTTTAGGAAGAACAGACAGCAAAGTTGGAGGTGTTATGGTAAATCTTGTTGGTGCTGAAGGTTATAACGGCGATGTAATTTATCAAAATATTGAGTCTATTATGGAAATGGAAGGTGTAACACCTCATATTTATGGAAAAAAACAAACACGTCCATTCAGAAAAATGGGGCATGTAACCATTGTGCATGAAAATTTGAATACTGCCAGACAGATTGCGGAAGAAGTAAAAAACACTATAAAAGTAATTTCAAAATAAAAATTAAATTATGAGTAAAGTAGGAGTTATTATGGGAAGCAAAAGTGATCTTCCTGTTATGCAAGAAGCAATAGACATTTTAAAAGGTTTTGATATAACTGTTGAAGTTGATATTGTTTCGGCACATAGAACACCAGAAAAATTATTCGATTATGGTAAACATGCACATATCAGAGGATTTTCTGTAATTATTGCTGGTGCTGGTGGTGCTGCCCATTTACCTGGTATGATCGCTTCGTTATCTCCTCTTCCTGTTATTGGTGTTCCAATAAAAAGTAGTAATTCTATAGACGGCTGGGATTCTGTACTGTCCATTCTTCAAATGCCAGGAGGTGTTCCGGTAGCAACTGTAGCTCTTAATGGTGCAAAAAACGCTGGAATATTAGCAGCACAAATTATAGGAACAAGTGATTCTTGTGTTCTGGACAAAATTCTTGTATATAAAGAAGGACTTAAACAAATGGTCATTAAATCTTCTGAAGATTTGAAATAAAAAAACCCCGAATAAATTCGAGGTTTCTTTGGCTATTAAAAAATAGTATTAATTTGAATTAGTCACTTTTCAAAAACAATAGTGACAAATATATAAAAAAAAGCTATGCATGCATAATAGCCGTTAATTTTTTACAAAATGATCCAAAATATTTTAAAAAACCCATTTCAAACAACATATAATACGGCTCCGTTTTCAAAAATAAAAAACGAAGACTTTCTTCCTGCTTTTAAATTTGCCATAAAAAAAGCTAAAAAAGAGATTGATAAAATAGTTAACAATTCTGAGAGTCCTACTTTTAAAAATACTATAGAAGCTCTAGATTTTTCAGGTGAACAATTAGATAGAATTTCGAGTATTTTTTTTAATCTCAATTCAGCCGAGACAAATGATGTTATTCAAAAAATAGCCCAGGAAGTATCCCCATTATTGTCTGAATTCAGTAATGACATTGCCTTAAATGAAGATTTATTTAAACGTGTAAAATCTGTTCATGATTCAAAAGATTCGCTTAAATTAACCGTTGAGCAAGCAACATTATTAGATAAAAAATATAAAGGATTTTCCAGAAACGGAGCTAATTTGCCAGAAGACAAAAAATTAAAACTAAGAGAGATTGATAAAAAATTAAGTCAGTTAAAACTTAAGTTTGGAGAAAATGTATTAGCAGAAACTAATAAGTTTGAAATGCTTATCACAGAAAAAAATGATTTGTCTGGCTTGCCCGAAGGCACCATTGAAGCAGCTAAGCAATTAGCTGAGTCAAAAAATAAAGAAGGTTGGATGTTCACGCTTGATTACCCAAGTTACATCCCTTTTATGACTTATGCAGATAACAGAATATTAAGAAAAAAACTAGCCATAGCGTCGGGCAAAAAAGCATTTCATAATGATGAACTTGATAATCAGCAAAATGTTTTAAATATTGCTAAACTTCGGTTTGAACGAGCTCAACTTTTAGGATATAAAACACATGCTCATTTTGTTTTGGAAGAGCGTATGGCAAAAACACCTGAAAAAGTCATTACCTTTTTGAATGAGCTATTAGAAAAAGCCAAACCTGCAGCACAAGAAGAATTTAAAAACCTACAGGAATTTGCTAAAGAATTAGACGGAATTGAACATTTAGAAAAATGGGATGGCACCTATTACGCTGAAAAATTAAAACAAAAATTATTCGATTTAGACGACGAAAAATTAAAGCCCTATTTCAAATTAGAAAATGTTATAAGTGGCGTGTTTAAAGTTTCACAAAAATTATACGGTCTAACCTTCAAAGAGATAAAAACTATAGATAAATACCATGAAGATGTATTAACCTATGAAGTTTTCAATAAAAAGGACGAACTCGTTTCTGTTTTTTATGCCGATTTTTTTCCAAGACCAGGAAAACGCAATGGGGCGTGGATGACATCATTTAAACCTCAATACATTAAAAACCGAGTAAATGAACGCCCACACATTTCTATTGTGTGCAACTTTACAAAACCAACAAAAAGCAAACCATCATTGCTTACCTTTAATGAAGTGACCACATTATTTCATGAATTTGGCCATGCTTTGCATGGTATGTTGGCTAATACTACCTACCCTAGCCTATCTGGAACCAGTGTATTCTGGGATTTTGTTGAGTTACCAAGCCAGATTTTAGAAAACTGGTGTTACGAAAAAGAAGCCTTAGAATTATTTGCCACTCACTATGAAACTGGAGAAATTATTCCCATGGAGCTAATAAACAAAATCAAGGATTCAGCTACATTTCATGAGGGTATGCAAACACTTAGACAATTAAGTTTTGGATTATTAGACATGAGTTGGCATGGAAAAGATCCTTCCAAAATTAATAATGTAAAGACTCATGAATTAGAGGCTTTTGATAATACCAAACTATATCCCGATGTAGCAGAAAATTGCATGAGTACCTCATTTTCTCATATTTTTCAAGGTGGTTACTCCTCTGGGTATTACAGTTACAAATGGGCCGAAGTTTTAGATGCTGATGCTTTTGAATACTTTAAAGAAGAGGGTATTTTTAATAATGAAGTAGCTACTAAATTTAAAGAAATCGTATTATCACAAGGTGGTACTGAAGATCCGATGGTTCTTTACAAACGATTTAGAGGTCATGAACCTCAACCTGAAGCTTTATTGAAACGCGCTGGGTTATTGAAATAATAATTTTATTCTAATTTAGAATGTAGATAGTTATTAAACCAATTGATTTTCAGGCATTAATAGCTTATTTTTATTAATAAATACGACTTATGCCCAACCAACTACTAAACCCTAATAAGTGGATTGACTTATATGCCGATTATTTATTTAATTTCACAATTTCTCGAGTTAACGACAAAGAAGTGGCTCAGGATTTGGTTCAGGAAACATTTTTAGCAGCCTTAAAATCAATGAATAACTTTAAAGGTGAAGCCAGTGAACGCACTTGGTTGATATCGATTTTAAAGAGAAAAATAATAGATTACTATCGTAAAATCAATTCTAATAAAGGACAGGCTGAAGTAAGAATCAAATATAATAATGACTTTGAAACAGAAGGTGATTGGCTAGAAGAACATGTAGCGGACCCTTATGATAAAACTGCTGAGGACATCATTCAAAACACTGAATTAGGTGAAGCTATACTTAACTGCTTATCTAAATTACCAGAAAAACATGCTGAAGTATTTAGAATGAAAACTATTGAAGGTATGGAAACAGAAGAAATTTGTAAAGAATTAAATATAACAGCGTCTAACCTATGGGTTATTATTCATAGAGCAAGAACAGCAATGGCATCATGTCTGAAAGAAAATTGGATGTAATTATGATTAAAAAATTAAAAATTGTTATCCCTTGCAGTGAAGCAAATCATGTTTGCGATAAATCACAATACAAAGAATCATCATTTAATGAGAAAATCAAACTTTATATACATTTAATGTATTGCGGAGCTTGTAGAGATTATAGTAGCACAAACACCAGACTTTCGTCCATTATTTTAAAATCAAAAGTTACTTGTATTGATAAAAAATATAAAGATTCAATGAAGAATTTATTTGAAAAGGCAATGAACAATTCAGATTTCAAATAAAAATAAGATATAAAAGAAGCCATAATATAGGTAAACCTTCTACCCAAAAAGCAGCATAATATCTTCCTTGCTTTACTTTTGAAAACAAAGCAAACAAAATAGTTATAACAATAATAACAAACAAAACTACCAACTGATTAATAATTAATTCCTGCTTAAAAAATTCTAATACAAACATTAAAAGCCCAAGGAATACGCCTATTATTTTAGTGCCTATTATTCCTAAATTCTGCGGTATAGTATACAATTTTATACTATCAAATTGCAAGTCTCTAATTTCAAAAGGCAACATAAGCATTATAACAAATAAAAAGCGCTGTACACTAATTATAACAACACTTTCATCGATACTATAATGAGCATTAAGTAATGGAATAAAAACAGTAACACCAACCCAAACAAAAGCTATTAAAAACACTTTTAACCCACCTATATTTCTAAGGTTTTTATAATTATCTAATAGTTTTTTTTTAGGTAACAAAGGAATCGCATATAAAAATGTAATCACAGCAAAACCTGCGATATATAACCTAGTATTTTCTTCAAGTTCCAAACAATAAAGACACATTAAAACAAAACAAGCAACCGAAAAAACCTGAATTAATTTTAACCAAGGTTTTAGGCTTCTATGCTGCAGTTTTGCAACTTCAAAGTACTTAACAAAATTATAACCAGTTATGGAGGCGAAAAAAATAAAATATAAAACAGATTTATCATAGGGAATATTAAATTCTAACAGCGTAATATATGACAAAGAAAACACTGCCAAAGCCACATGAATACTGCTATTTATATAAAAATTTAATACTTGTTTTATACTTAACATCTTACAAAAGTAAGTAAAGTGTTAATAATGTCATTTTTTGGTTAAAAACTTTCACTTATACGGCTTAAAAAGGTGTAATTATTATGTAATTTTGTACCTCAATTTCAATAGCATATTACATGAATACAAACGCTTTTGCTCTACGTCATATTGGCCCTAGAGAAGACGACAAAAATCTAATGTTAAAAACCATAGGTGTAGATTCCTTAGACCAGTTAATTTATGAAACTGTTCCAGATGATATCCGTTTAAAGAAATCATTAAAATTAGACGAACCCATGTCGGAACATGAGTATTTAGTCCATATTCAGGAATTATCTAAAAAAAACAAAGTCTATAAAACATATATTGGCTTAGGTTATCATCCAACCATATTACCTGCCGTTATTCAAAGAAACATTCTTGAAAATCCAGGTTGGTATACTGCTTATACACCTTATCAAGCTGAAATTGCACAAGGCCGACTTGAAGCCTTATTAAATTTCCAAACTATG
>JAHEDS010000003.1:29172-46158 GCA_024641135.1 Flavobacteriales bacterium | reverse complement strand
GTTTTATTAGCTGTTATGGCAGGTATGTACGCTGTTTATCATGGCCCGAAAGGATTAAAATATATTGCCGATAAAGTTCATCATGCAACATCAACACTTGCAGATGCTTTAACGAAATTAGGGTTTAATCAAGTTAACACCTCTTATTTTGATACGCTTCAAATTAAAACAGACTCAAAAAAGATAAAGAAAATAGCTAAGAAGAATAAAATAAATTTCTTTTATCCAGATAATAAAACAGTAACCTTATCAATTAATGAAACAACTTCATTAGGTGATTTGAATAAAATTATTGCTGTATTTGCTGAAGCAGCTAAAAAGAAAACTTTAATTATTTCGACGGTTTCCGAATCCAATAAAATTTCCGAAAGTTTAAAAAGAACTACAGATTTTTTAACACTTGATGTTTTTAACACCTATCATTCTGAAACAGAATTGATGCGTTATATAAAATCACTTGAACGTAAAGATTTATCATTAAATCAATCCATGATTTCGTTAGGCTCTTGTACAATGAAATTAAATGCTGCGGCAGAAATGCTGCCTTTAAGCTGGTCTAAATGGGGGAATGTTCATCCGTTTGTACCAATGAAACAAGCCCAAGGCTATTTAACAGTTTTAAAAGAATTAGAAAATCAGTTAACTGAAATTACTGGTTTTGCAGCGACATCTTTACAACCAAATTCGGGTGCTCAAGGTGAATATGCAGGGCTAATGGTAATTAAAGCGTATCATGAATCTAGAGGTGACCATAACAGAAATATTTGTTTAATTCCATCTTCGGCACATGGCACCAATCCAGCAAGTGCTGTTATGGCAGGGATGACAGTTGTTGTAACAAAATCGACTGCTGAAGGTAACATTGATGTTGATGATTTACGTGAGAAAGCTGAATTGCATAAAGATAATTTATCGGCCTTAATGGTGACCTACCCTTCAACACATGGTGTTTATGAATCTGCCATCAGAGAAATTACTCAAATTATTCATGATAATGGCGGACAGGTTTATATGGATGGAGCTAATATGAATGCACAAGTTGGATTGACTAATCCAGGTAGAATTGGAGCCGATGTTTGCCATTTGAATCTACATAAAACTTTTGCCATTCCTCATGGTGGTGGTGGACCTGGTGTTGGACCAATTTGTGTTGCGAAACAACTTGTACCTTTTTTACCTGGAAATCCATTAGTAAAAATAGGTGGAGACAAAGCTATTACGGCAATTTCGGCAGCCCCTTATGGTTCTGCTTTAGCCTGTTTAATTTCCTATGGCTATATTAAAATGCTTGGAGAACAAGGCTTAACAAAAGCAACAGAAATGGCTATTTTAAATGCTAATTATATTAAACAGCGTTTACAAGGAAGTTTTGATACTTTATATTCGGGAGAACGTGGAAGAGCTGCACATGAAATGATTGTAGACTGCAGAGCCTTTAAAGCTAATGGTATTGAAGTAACCGATATTGCAAAGCGATTAATGGACTATGGTTTTCATGCACCTACAGTATCTTTCCCGGTAGCTGGAACATTAATGATTGAACCAACAGAAAGTGAAAGCAAACAGGAAATAGATCGTTTTTGTGATGCTATGATTTCAATAAAAAAAGAAATTGATCAGGCTTCCAAAGATGATAACAATAATGTTTTAAAAAATGCGCCACATACTTTAGACGTTGTAACTTCTAGTAATTGGGATTTTCCTTATTCACGTGAAGAAGCTGCATATCCTTTAGACTATGTAAAATTAAATAAATTCTGGCCTTCTGTAAGAAGAGTGGATGATGCTTATGGCGACAGAAATTTAATATGTACTTGTGCCCCAATTGAGGACTATATGTAGGCTTAAATGAGGCGTTGAACATCGTAAAATTTTATACAATTTAATTTGCCTTTAATATATAGTCCTTACTTTCGTAAGGCTACTAAATTAAAGGCTTAATTTTTATTTATGAATATTAAAATTACTGGTACAGGAAGCTATATTCCAGATACCATTGAAAAGAACGAAAATTTTAATTCACACACTTTTTTAAATACAGATGGCTCACCAATAAATAGTGAAAACACTGTAATTATAGAAAAATTTAAAGCAATTACAGGCATTGATGAGCGTCGTTATGCAAAAGAGCACTTAACTTCTTCAGATTTAGGTTATTTCGCTGCAGAAAAAGCAATTATTGATGCTAAAATTGATAGGGAAGAATTAGATTATATTATTGTTGCTCATAATTTTGGTGATGTAAAACATAACACGGTCCAAAGCGATCTATTACCTTGTCTAGCTTCCAGAATAAAACACAGTTTACGCATTAAGAATCCAAAATGTGTAGCTTACGATATTCTATTTGGATGTCCAGGTTGGATTGAAGGAGTTATACAGGCACAAGCATTTATAAGAGCGGGAATGGCAAAAAAGTGTTTAGTGGTTGGAAGTGAAACCTTATCTAGAGTTGTGGATAAACATGACCGAGATTCCATGATATATTCAGATGGCGCCGGTGCAACTGTTATTGAAGCAACTAATGAAGAAGGAGGTATTTTGGCGCATGAAACCTGTAGTTTCACTTATGATGAAGCCTATTATTTATATTTTGGAAATTCCAACAATCAGGATCTTTGCAGAGACACTCGATACATTAAAATGGATGGTCGTAAAATTTATGAATTTGCATTAAACAATGTCCCTAATGCTATGAAATCCTGTTTAGAAGAAAGTGGCATATCAATAAACGAAGTCAAAAAAATTCTAATTCATCAGGCCAATGAAAAGATGGATGAAGCTATAATAAAAAGATTTTACAAACTTTTTAAAATGCAAGTTCCAGATGGGATTATGCCCATGAGTATTGATAAATTAGGCAATAGTTCGGTAGCTACTGTTCCTACTTTATTTGATTTAATTAAAAACAATAAATTAACTAATCATAGTCTTACTAAAGGTGATGTTATTATATTTGCGAGTGTTGGCGCAGGAATGCATATCAATGCCATTATTTACAAATATTAATACTTCCGCCTTTTGCGGAAATGCAAAATCATGTACGACAAGACTTATCCAAATAAACGCTATAAGTATACCATTCAATTTTTAAAAAAGTATGTTTCAGAATCCTCAACTATTTTAGATTTAGGAGTTGAAAACCCTTTTTCTAAAATTATGATTTCTGAAGGGTATAACGTAAAAAACACGTCTGGGGAGGATTTGGATATTGATACATCTTCCATTGTAAAATCAAATGCAGATGCAGTGACAGCATTTGAAATCTTCGAACATTTATTATCCCCTTTTACAGTATTAAAAAACATTAAATCTACTAAACTAGTCGCTAGCGTGCCCTTGCGCCTATGGTTTTCCTCGGCATACCGAAGTAAAACAGATATGAGGGACAGACACTACCATGAATTTGAAGATTGGCAGTTTGATTGGTTACTTGAAAAATCTGGCTGGGAAATTAAGGCACGTCAAAAATGGACTAATCCTACAAAAAAAATTGGCATCAGACCATTATTTCGTTGGTTTACACCAAGGTATTATATTGTTTATGCTGAACGTATCAATAATTAAATACTTCTATATAAAACGACTTAAATAGATTAACTTTGAGTACTAAACTCCGAGTTTTGAAATTTTATATTGTTATACCTGCACATAATGAACAAGATTCTATTGGACTTACCTTAGATTCTTTGGTGAGACAAACACTTTTACCAAAACAAATTGTGATTGTTAACGACAATTCAACAGATGGGACTCAGGACATTATAGAGGGTTATACAAGCAAGTATCCTTGGATTCGTTTAGTAAATACAAAGTCTTCAAATGAACATTTACCAGGATCAAAAATTATTAATGCTTTTTATAAAGGCTTTGAAATATTGGATAATGATTATGATGTGATTTGCAAGTTTGACGCTGATTTGATTTTTCCTGCGAATTATTTAGAACAAATTGCTAAGCATTTTAATTCAAATGACCGTTTGGGAATGGTATCCGGTTTTTGCTATATCGAAAAAAACAACAACTGGATATTAGAAAATTTAACTAATAAAGATCATATTAGAGGCGCCCTAAAAACGTACAAAAAAGCTTGCTTCATTCAAATAGGAAAGCTCAAACCTTCAATGGGATGGGACACCGTCGATGAACTTCTTGCAAAATATTATAAATGGGAGATTTTAACAGACGAATCGCTGCATGTAAAACATTTAAAACCAACAGGTACAAGTTATAATAAGGGTTCAAAATATTTACAAGGAGAAGCCATGTATAAAATGCGTTACGGATTTAAAATCACTTTAATATCGGCAATAAAATTAGCCTTTAAAAAACAGAGCTTTATCTTATTCAAAGATTATATGGCAGGCTATTTTGAAGCTAAAAAAAATAAAATGTCTTTTTTAGTAACCGAAGAACAAGGCCGTTTTATTAGGAAACTGAGATGGAAAGGAATTATGAATAAATTCAATTAAAATCCCAGTTTTTATAGTTACTTGAAGCCTCTAATTTATTTTCAACAGCATCATCTAATTCAGGAAAAAAATCAATTCCCGTTAGCTTTTCCACCTCATCAACTGTCACGACGAAAGTATTCAAGGGCTTTGATGAATTTTCATGTGGCACTAAAAAAGCAATCATTTTTATATTACCCTTGTTATTATCTAAAATGATTTTATAGAATTGATTGGGAACCGCCACATGTTCACTTCCAATAGTTTTTAAATTTTCATGAAGAACTCCTCCTGTAACAACAAACACACCATTATATTTAACAGCCCAATAGCGAGTTTTTTGCTCTAAAGCATTCCAAATACCAGCATTAAAATCGTGTTCTTGCGGACTAATATTACTTGTTAAAAAGGTCTCCCCATAAGCTAATTCACTATAATTCCTGTCGCCTGCAGGACATAAATGACCGCGATCATAGCCTGAATTTTTATAATTTCGCCAATCTGCCGAGCCAGATTGAACAGCCTTATCAACTTCAAAATAGGGTCTGGTGAAATTTGAAATTGAAAGCTGCGATTTTTTTAATTCATAAGCTACCCACTCTGCCTGCTCATAGGGTTCATTATAAGATAGCGAGTACCCTTCATGATGAACAATTTGTCCCGTTGTACTAGTTGGCAAAAAATATTCGTTGGTCTGTTTTTTAACCAAAGAACCTTCTTCTTCAATTTCTGATTGTTCTTTTTGGTTTAAAAAATATTCATACCCATATACACCAAATACTAGGATAATCGCTATTATTGAATATATAAGTCTTTTATTCAATTTACTTATAAACGAATTCTAAAGGATTGCCAATAGATCCATTCGGAAAACTTATTCCTAAAAAGGCTGATATTGTTGGGGCAATATCGGTAATATTAGTTCTATTATTTGTTTCACCATGATTAATACCTTTTCCAAAAAACAATAAAGGAACATGCGTATCGTATTCAAAAGCACTACCATGTGTAGAACCAGTCCTACCATAGGAAATAACCGCGGGATCTAGAATAAAAATAACATCACCAGAACGTTTTTGATTGAATCCATTTTGAATTAATACTTCAATACCAGTAGTAAACGATGTGGTGTTCATGGTATTTGCAGTATACGCCTTATCTATAAAGGTATAATCGATAATTTCGTTTACAATGGCTTCTTGAACAACATCTAAATCTAAATTTAATTCATTAAGTTTTTTTCTATTTAAAAATATTTGATTGTTACTTATGCTTTCTATTAAATCTGAAGCTTTAAATGCAGACTTCATAAAGCTATTGATTTTCAAGCCAAAGTTTCTTGAATCAAAATATCCAGCTGGTATTTTTACACTTTGTAAATAAGCAGGTACATCAACTGCTGCATGGTCTGCAGTTAAAAATACAGTATAATTATTTGCTCCTATTTTATGATCTAATGCCTTAAAAAGCCTTTCAATGTCTAAATCTAAACGCAAATAAGTATCTTCAATCTCCTTAGAATTTACACCAAAATTATGACCTACATAATCTGTAGAAGAAAAACTAACAGTTAAAATATCGGTAATATCATCGTACCCTAATTGTTCTGCTTGAATTGCTTCAATTGCAAAATCGGTAGTTATACTGTTTCCGTATGCTGTTGTTTTTAAAATATCATACCCCCCGTTTTTTTCTTTTAAAGCTTCTAAATCATAAGGAAAAGTAGCATTTTCTTTCCCATTAAACCCAGCTTCAAAATTATTTAAATCTGAACCACTTTCAGTATAACTATTAATTTCATACAATGTGTTCCAAGTTTTAAAATAGGAATCAACTGAGTGCTCCTTATTAAAATTTTTCACCCATTCTGGAAGTTCATTCATATAAAACGAACTGGATATCCAGTTACCTTCACTTCCTCCTTGAAACCAATATGCCCCATTCGCAGTATGTCCAGCGGGTAAAATTGCACTTCTATCTTTTAAAGCGATTCCAATTGATTTTCCTTTCAATTGTGTAAACAATCTGTTTTCATCTAAAAACGTGGTTGTTTTCATTCTATATGGAGACCTTTGACCACTACTTTCCGAAGTCCCAACAGATTGAACAGAATCATCTTGGACACAATAAACATTTTGTTTCAACTCCTTATCATACCAATCATTTCCAATAATACCATTATATTTAGGAGTACTACCTGTAAAAATAGCGGCATGACCAGGCCCTGTATAGGTTGGCACATAATTAAAATGATTGTTTTTACAATTAAAACCTTCATTCATCATACGTTTAAAACCTCCTTCACCGTATTTGTTATAAAAACGTGTTAGATAGTCATAACGCATTTGGTCGACCACAATTCCAACTAATAATTTCGGACTCTCATTTAATTTGGTAACCTTGGTAGATTGATTCGTTGTCGTACTCTTTTGAGCATGACTTGAATTAATTGTAAACACTAATAAAAACAGGTAAATTAATTGCTTCATTGATGGGAGAATTTTTGATTTATCAAAAATACTGATTTAAAAACATCTTAATTTAAATTTTAGGTTAAATACCTTTAACTTTTTTTTACTTTAGCATTATTAAATTTAAAGATGACATACCTTAATTATATTGGCGCTTATTTCTTGATGATAGCAGAAATGTTTCGTAAACCAACCAAATGGTCTGTTATGAAACAGCTTATTTTAAAGGATATTGATGACTTAATTATTGGCTCTTTAGGGATTGTTGCCTTTATCTCCTTTTTTGTTGGAGGTGTTGTAACGATTCAAACTGCATTAAATATTGACAACCCATTAATTCCAAAATATTTGGTTGGTTTTGCAACCAGACAATCTGTAGTTCTAGAATTTGCACCTACATTTATTTCCATTATAATGGCAGGTAAAGTAGGGTCTTTCATAACCTCCAGTATTGGAACTATGCGGGTAACAGAGCAAATAGACGCTTTAGAAGTCATGGGAATAAACTCATTAAATTATTTAGTGTTTCCAAAATTTATTGCTTTGATGCTTTATCCTTTTGTTATTTCTATTGCTATGTTTTTAGGAATTTTTGGAGGTATGGCGGCATGTGTTTACGGTGGATTTAGTTCACTTGATGATTATATTATTGGTATTCAAACAGATTTCACTCCCTTTCATATTACTTATGCATTTATTAAAACATTGGTATTTGCTTTTGTTTTAGCAACTATTCCATCTTATCATGGGTTTTATATGAAAGGTGGGGCACTTGAAGTTGGAAAAGCAAGTACTACTTCATTTGTTTGGACAAGTGTGGTTATCATTCTTTTAAATTATATTTTAACCCAAATGTTATTAAGCTAATGATAGAAGTTAAAAACATACATAAATCATTTTCAGGGGTCGAAGTATTAAAAGGTATTAGTACCACATTTGATAAAGGAAAAACCAATTTAATAATTGGGCAAAGTGGGTCTGGAAAAACCGTATTTATTAAATGCTTATTAGGATTATTTGACTATGAAGAAGGTTGTATTTCTTACGACGGCAAGGTGTTCTCTGAATTAAGCGAGTATGAAAAAAGAAATTTGCGAGCCGATATTGGTATGGTATTTCAAGGCAGTGCCTTATTTGATTCCATGTCTATTGCTGAAAATGTCATGTTTCCATTAAAAATGTTTACTAACCAAAGTAAAAGTGAAATGGAAGACCGTGTCGATTTTGTTTTGAAACGCGTAAATTTAATTGATGCTCATAATAAAATGCCTAGCGAAGCTTCTGGAGGTATGCAAAAACGTGTAGCGATTGCCAGAGCCATTGTAAATAACCCAAAATACCTCTTTTGCGATGAGCCGAATTCTGGGTTAGACCCAAAAACAGCAATCATTATTGATAATTTGATTCAGGAAATTACGCTTGAATATGATATAACCACGGTAATTAATTCACATGATATGAATTCCGTAATGGAAATTGGTGAAAAAATTGTATTTCTTAAAAATGGTTTAAAAGCTTGGGAAGGCTCAAAAGAAACCATTTTTAAAACCGACAATAAAGTCGTAACTGATTTTGTTTATTCTTCTGAGTTAATGAAAAAAGTACGTCAGATGTATATTGAAGAGAAGCAATAATAAGCAAACTCACCATACTTTTATTTATTAATTCGCTCGTTTAACCACCAAAGTATCTAGTTTCAACTTTAGTTTTAACCATTTTTGAAGTTTTTCACTATCCTTTTCCCTTCCTTTTTCATTACTTAATGAATCAATCCATTTAACTGTAAACACATTAATGGTATCCAATTTTTTAAAATTGGAATTGATTACACTGGCATAAGAAAACTGGTCTAAATTTTCATAATTTATCTTCACTTCTTTGGTTAATTCATCAAAAGGAATATAATTTTTCTCCAGTTTTGAAAGCTGAGACACTTTAGTTTCAAGAAAAGCAATTTTCTGAGTTTGAGATAATAAATCTAAAGAATCACGATAACGCAACTCTTCCATATATTTAAAATTATCTAAATTTTTAGATCTGTTCTGATTAAAATTTAAATTAGACCCTTTTAAAGCACTATAATCATTTAATCTCCCCTTTAAAAGACTTATTGTAGATTCAGGAATTTCATCTAAACCAAATGTATTCACATCAATTGAAGAATTATCTCTGTCCGTATAATTGTAGATCGCATTATTTCTGATGTATTCAAAATGTGGTAATTCAGTTAATTCATTATTTACAAAATCCTTAGCATCTCTTCTAAAATTACTTTCTTGCAAAACATTAACAAATGTCCAAATAGCAGGAACCATAACTACTATGGCTAATAAAGATGCAATCTGCCCAATACGCTTTCTTTTTGCAGAATTGACATATTTAAGCATAGGAAAACGCAACACTTTTAATATTAAAAACGTTGCCAATCCTATAAAAATGGTATTTATAGTAAACAAATACATGGCTCCGGCAAAATATTGCCAATTACCTTTTGCAAGTCCATAACCAGCGGTACACAGTGGTGGCATCAGGGCAGTTGCGATAGCAACACCAAAAATGGCAGAAGCAATAGTCCCTCTTTTAGTTCTAGCTATTAACAAAGCCGAACCACCAAAAAAGGCAATAAGGACATCTCGAATATCTGGTTTTACTCTTCCTAAAAGTTCTGAAGTATCTTCACTTAGTGGAAAGAAATAGAAAAACAAAAATGCTGTTATTAAACTTAGTGCAATCATAGTCCCTAAGTTTATTAAAGATCGTCTTAAGGTATCAACATCATTAATGGCAATTGACATTCCTATCCCAAGGATAGGACCCATAAGTGGAGAAATTAACATGGCTCCAATAACTACTGCTGTTGAATTGGCATTTAAACCTATAGACGCTACAAATATAGAACAAACTAAAATCCAGGCTGTTGCGCCTTTAAAATGAATATCATTTTTTATAGCTTCAACGGTTGCCTCTCTATCGGTATCTTCTCGAAAATCTAATAATTCTTGTAAAAAGTTTTTAATGCTTAAAAATAATCCAAGTGCACCCCTTTTAATTTCGACCTTCGATTGCTCAGTACTATTTCCTTTATTAATTTCTTCTTCCGTAAAGTTGAATTTATTTTCTTCCATATTCTTTAAACTAACAATTTAAATGTATCCTATTCAGGATTAATACAGTATGCAATCTACTAAATATTTTTTTACAAAATTCAGCATCTTCAATCAAATTAAAAAATGTGTTTTAAACGAATATGAGCAATAGACAAATCAAGACAAATATTAAAAAACTCTAACCATATTGTTCCCCGTACTTACCTTTAACTTTTTGAAGCACTTTTTTAATATCTTGTTCTTTAGTTTTTGGGTAAATGAGCAGGACATCTTCTTTGTCAACAATAATATAATCTTGTAACCCGTCAACAACAACAATTTTATTGTTGGCAGTTCTAATCATATTTCCCGAGGCATCTTCTGTTAATACTCTGGTATTAACTACCGCATTACCACTAGTATCTTTATCCAGTTTATCGTATAAGCTTCCCCATGTTCCTAAATCGTTCCAATCGAATTCAGCCGCAATAACATAGACATTCTTAGAGGTTTCCATGATAGCATAATCGACAGAAATATTTTCAGCTTTTGCATAATTCTCTTGAATAAAATTGTATTCCATGTCTGTATTATAAGTGGACAAACCTGTTTTAAACAACTCAAATAATGCAGGTTGGTTATTTTTAAAAGCAGCTATTACGCTTTTTACACTCCACATAAAAATACCGGCATTCCAAAGAAAATTTCCTTGAGAAATAAACTGTTTAGCAGTTTCATAATCTGGTTTTTCTCTAAACTGATTGACAGGCTTAATAACATTCGAAGTGGATTTATCAAATTCGATATAACCATAACCAGTATTTGGAAATGTAGGCTGAATACCAAGAGTCATTAAAGCGTCATTATTTGAACAAAAATCAAAAGCCTTTTGCACATTGTTTGAAAATGTAGTTTCATCTTCAATCCAATGATCACTTGGTGCCACAATCATAATAGCATCAGGGTTTTCCTTTTGAATTTTTAACGAAGCATATAAAATACAAGGTGCTGTATTTCTCATGGCAGGCTCTAAAACAACCTGTCGTTTTGTTACTGAAGGTAATTGTTCAAAAACCAAATCATTATAACGTTCATTAGTTAAAATGAAAATGTTTTCCTGAGGTATTAATTTTGCAAGTCTGTTAAACGTTTTTTGAATGAGAGTATCACCCGTTCCAAGCATATCGTGAAATTGCTTAGGAAATTCTTCTGTACTTACCGGCCAAAATCTTGAGCCTACACCTCCTGCCATTAATATGGCATAATAATTTTTATTCATAATTAAATTAATTCTACTTCCACATTAGGATTGAAAAGATACAACTTTCCTGTTTTTATCTCAATGCACTCATAACGCTTAACACGTTTGTGCATTTTTTTAAATACTTTTCCATTATATAATTTAAAAGTACACCCCAAAGGTAATTCAAAAACAAAAGTTTTATTAGTAGTGTCGTCGAATTGCTTAAGTGCATAGGCCAAAGCCACGTCTGTGTCGCTCGAAGCTTTTGGATTTTTAAAATGTTTGGCCAAAAGCGGCAATAGTTCATTAGGAAAAATTGCAGGGTTCAAAAATGGCAACATAAGGTGCTGAAAGGTACGTTTCCACTCTACTCCATGTGGTTTTATAAATCTTCCATAGGTTGTGTAAGCTTCAAAATGGGCAATTTCATGTATCAGCGTTATTAAAAATCGATAATGATTAAGATTTGAATTCACCGTAATTTGATGTTTACCATTTGCCAAACGCATATAATCGCCATGACGCGTTTTGCGTTCATTTTTAATTTTTACGGTTAAATGGTCATGCTTTAAAAGATTTAACACCATTGGTATGGCTTGTTGTGGAATATACTCTTGAAGCGTGTTTTGCATAGTGCAAAAATAAGAGAATTATTGAAAGTAAAAGAATTGATTTTGTCCTTAAAAATGGCTAACTTAGGTTGATATAGAAAATCACATTAAAAAACTTCAAATTATTGTTAATTTGAATTCAAAATGGAACTATTACAAACAATAAGAGATTGGTTTATTGAGCACCCCACCTCTTTAAATATAGCTAAATACCTCGTCTGGTTATTCTTTATTTTAATCATACTTCAATTTATTAAAAGGCAATTAAAAAAAAATGTAGCTCATACACCCGCCAGATATAAGTCACAAAAAATAATTGAAATTATTGGTTATGTTTTGGTGTTTTTAATGACCATTTCCTATTTTACAGGGAACATTAAAGATTTTACCCTTGCTATTGGATTATTAACTGCCGGAATTACTATTACATTACAAGAACTTGTTTTAAGTCTTGCTGGTTCTGTTTTTATATTTTTTGTAAAAGTTTACAAACCTGGAGACCGCATTGAAATAAACGGTATTAAAGGCGACGTAATTGATATCGATAGTCTTTATACTACTATGATGGAAATTGGACAATGGGTAAGCAGTGATAATTATAGTGGTCGCATAGTAAAATTGAGTAATGCTTTTGTTTTTAAAGGACCTGTTTATAATTATTCTCAAGACTTTCCTTTTATCTGGGATGAATTTAATTTACCTATACGATACGGTTCTGATATTGAACTTGCGAAAACTATTGTAACAAAAATTGCTTCTGAAACACTTTCTGAATTTGTTGCTGGTTCTATTGCTAAATGGGAAGAAGTAGTGGAAAAATATTATATTGAAAACGCGCAAGTAGAACCGTCCATAGCCATAAAAATGACTGATAACTGGGTGGAATTTAACTTAAGATATATCGTTGATTATAAAAAACGCCGCATTACTAAACACACCTTAAATGAACTCATCGGAAAAGCCATTGAAAAAACCAATGGAAAGGTCGTTTTAGCGTCTGCTACTTTTGAAATTGTGAATATTCCTGTTGTAAATATTCAAAAAGATAAAGAATCTATACATTAATCATTCTATATCAAAAGCACCTTCAAATAATAATAAAATTTTGTTTTAACTTCATTGCCTTTTAAAAACCCAACGATTAAAAAAGCAAAAAGCTTAAAGAATTATTATACATTTACATACGATCCAATTTTAAATATGATTAATCCTTTTATTAATTCATAAATAAATTGAACCAACAACCAACCAACCAATATGAAAACCAACCACAATTTCTTGTTAGCCCTGCTTGTATTTTCCACAAATATATTTGCTCAATCAAATTTTAAAATTTCTGGAAACATTTTAGAATCAAACAATAACACAATGCCTTTTGCTAACGTATTACTTCTAAAAGCAAGTGATTCAACTTTAGTAAAAGGAACCCTATCTGACGAAAATGGTTCCTATATAATAAAAGAAGTATCATCTGGTAATTATTTATTGTTAAGCAGTCTTGTAGGGTTTCAATCTGCTTATTCAAAGCCCTTTAAATTAAATAATGATTATTACCCTGAAGCTTTAGTTTTAATTGAAGGTGAGCAACTTAAAGAAGTGGTTATTGAAGCTAAAAAACCAATATTCCAACAACAAATTGACAGGTTGGTTATAAACGTTGAAAACAGTATTGTTTCTGCTGGAGGAACTGCTTTAGAGGTTCTAGAACGTTCACCAGGTGTATTAGTTAATAAACAAAATAATAACATTTCAATTCAAGGTAAAAGCGGGGTAGTTGTGATGATAAACGGAAAAATTAGCTATATGCCAGCTCAGTCACTTGTTCAGTTTCTTAATGGTATTAGTGCAGATAATATTGCTTCTATTGAATTAATTACTTCTCCACCCGCAAATTTAGATGCTGAAGGTAACGCTGGCTATATAAATATTGTTCTTAAAAAGCGATCCGATCTAGGGCTAAATGGCACTTATTCAATATCTGGTGGTTATGGTAAAGGAGCTGTCAGTAATGATAATTTAAATTTTAATTATAGAAAAAATAAAGTAAACATTTATGGAAGTTATTCATTTTCATTAGATAAAAGAAACCAAATTTTCACTACCAGCAGAGAATATCAAGAATCTGGAAATTTAATTACTAGTAGCACTATATCAGATAGAGATCCTACCCAGCGAAATCATAATTTAAGAATAGGATTAGACTTTGATATATCTGAAAAAACTGTTACTGGTTTTTTAATCAGCACTTTTGATAATAAATGGACCATGGATGCTCTTAACAATAATTTAAATACTGAAAACGAAACACCTACCTCTTATGTAATTTTAGATAACAATGAATTAAATCATCTAAAACATTTTGGTTTTAATTATAACTTTAAGCACAATTTTTCTGAAAACAAATTTATTAGTTTTGATATTGATTACCTTAAATATCGTTACAACAATCCTACCGATTACATCAATTCATTTTATGATCAAAATTTTGAATTTATAAGTGAAGAATTGCTAAGAAGCAGAAAAGAAACGCCCTTAAATACCTGGGTTAGTAAAATGGATTATAGCAATGCAATAAATGAAAACACAAAATTAGAAGCTGGTATTAAAGGCACTAAATCCGAATTCAAAAACGAGGTGTCAGTTGAAAACTTTATGGATAATGAATGGGTGATAGACCCTAGTTTAACCAATGTTAGTGACCTTAACGAAAAGATTTTTGCTGCTTATGGTTCTATAGAATATAGTTTCAATAAAAAAACAAGCGTAAAAGCTGGTTTACGATATGAATACACCGATTCTAAATTAAATACAGATACCGATGGATTAGTTGTAGATAGGCAGTATGGAATTTGGTTTCCAACTATATTTTTGAACAGAAATTTTAATGAAAACTTTAGTATGAATCTATCTTATTCTAAACGCATAACAAGACCAACATTTAATGATTTAGCTCCTTTTGTTATCCTTCTAGATCCAAACACCTTTTTTAGTGGAAATTCATCACTTCAACCTGCAATTTCAAATTCAATTAAATATGGGATAAATTATAAATCCTATTTTCTATCATTACAATACACTAACGAAGATTCATCTATTGCTAGTTTTCAAGAAAGAATTGATGACGAAACTGGACGCCTAATTTTTGAAGCATCCAATTTAGATTTTACAAAAACTTTTGGAATGACTTTGGGAATACCGATTAAAATCACAAATTGGTGGAAAACTCAAAATAACTTAACAGCTTCAAAACAAAAAGTTAGAACTTTTTATAATGAGGAACCGTTAGAAGTGAAGCTAGTCAATTTTTCAGCAAATAGCACACATGCTTTTAAAATATCTGATAGTTTCTCTATGGAACTTTCTGGTAATTATTATGGCCCTAGCCTATTTGGAAGTGCAAAATATAATGAAATTATGATATTTAACTTTGGGATTCAAAAGGAATTTAAGGAAGATTGGGGCTCATTAAAATTTGGAATTAGTGATATTTTTAATCAATTTAAATTAACAGGAGGGACAGATTTCCCCGAACAAAACATCAAAACAAAAAATTCATTCAGGTTTACCAACCGAACGTTTACTGTGACCTATAATAGAAAGTTTGGTAATAACAAATTAAAATCTTCCCGAAATAGAGAAACAGGTTCTGAAGAAGAAAGACAACGTGTTAATTAATTTTTTTAAGAAATAATAAATTACCTAAAGCATTTTTAAAAGTAGACTCATATCATCGAAAGTTTTGGTACACAATCCCTCCAACTCTTTATTAGTGTCGTGCGCAGTAAATCCAAAAACATCAAAACCTCCTTTTAAAGCACCTTGAACCCCCAAAACACTATCTTCAATAACTACACATTCATGGGGTTGAAACCCCATCGTTCTTGCAGCCCATAAAAACACATCAGGCTCAGGTTTAAATTTTTGAATGGTATAACAACTAAACAATTTGTTTTCAAAATAAGGTAATAAACCTACTAAGTTTAAATTAAATCTCATTTTAGATTCCATACCACTGGAGGCGACACAAAAAGGCAAATGCAATTGCTGAATAACCTGAGTCACCCCTTCAATTGGTTTTAAATGTTTTTCAAAGGCTTCTAGACTTCGCCTTCTATATTCCGCTTCAAAAGTTTCTGGAATCGGCTTGTTTACTAATTTTGAAACAATCGCAACACACTCTTTAAAATGGCTGCCTTTAAAATGTTTCATGGCAAAAGCCAAATCAATATCAGCCCCTAAATCATTGGCCATATCAACCAAAATCTGATTGCTAATAGGTTCACTATCTACCAAAACACCATCACAATCAAAAATCACACATTTGTATCGACTCATAGACTAAGGCGTAGAATTTGAGACCTGAAGCAGTTTTCCATTATAATACTTATTACCATTTAAGGAAAAATCGAAGATATATTGTGCCATTTCCAAAGCTGTTGTTGGTGCTTTATAGCCGGGAAACGCTTCTTCAAGCATTTCGGTTTGTACCGCTCCCAAAGCCAGCACATTAAATGAGGGTCCGGTTTCTTTATATTCTTCAGCCAATAATTCTGAAAGCGTAATAACTGCACCTTTACTTGAACTATAAGCTGCCAAGCCAGGAAATTTCATACTGCCTTGAACACCACCCATTGAACTGATGGTAACCACATGGCTTTCCTTATTCATATAGGGAACAACTATTCTGGTCATTTCAGCTACTCCAAAAACATTGGCTTTGTAAATACTTTCAAAATCTCCAAGAGTTGTTTCTGAAAATGGCTTATTAATCAAAGCTCCTGCATTATTAATTAAAACATCAACACGCTGCCAATTTGAAGTAATAAAATCTTCTACTTTTTTATAATCTTCTACATCACTCAAATCAAATGAAAAAGCAGTAATATTTTTAAGTTTTAAATCTAATATTGGTTTTTCATTACGAGATAAGGCTAACACTTTATGACCTGAATTTGCAAATAACTTAGCTAATTCAAACCCAATACCTCTGCTGGTTCCTGTTATAATAATATGCTTACTCATGGTTCATTTTTATTTCTTTTGTTGGAGAATTACAAATATGTTCTATAGCTGGAATCATTTTGTTGATCAATTTTGTCATATGGTCATAATCCAATTTATCTG
>JAHEDS010000003.1:0-29072 GCA_024641135.1 Flavobacteriales bacterium | reverse complement strand
TAATAATATGCTTACTCATGGTTCATTTTTATTTCTTTTGTTGGAGAATTACAAATATGTTCTATAGCTGGAATCATTTTGTTGATCAATTTTGTCATATGGTCATAATCCAATTTATCTGCCTCATCATCTACATGATGGTAATACTCATAGTTTGATAAATCACAACTTGAAATAGTTTGACAAGGCACATTAAAAACTTGATAAAACGCATAATTATCTGATTGCCGGAATAAATTGTATTTAACGGCTATTTCAGATCTGCCAATATAATGAGACCCAATATACCCGTTCATAACCTCAGCCATATTTGATAAATCATATCCTGTTACAAAAGCTTCATAATCTCTGTCTTTAAAAGGCACGCCAATCATTTCGAAATTAAGCATGGTATAAAGGTTTAAATTCTTTTCTTTCAATATTTCTGCTAAATGTTTAGATCCTTTAAGTCCCATTTCCTCACCCGAAAACAAGGAGATAATAATACTACGTTTATTCGATTTTTCTTTTGCTAAATATTCTGCTAACGCTAAAACGGCACTAGTTCCTGCAGCATTATCATTGGCTCCATTAGCAATAGAATCGTTATCAACTATTTTGCCATATCCTATATGGTCATAATGAGCGCCAATAATAACAAATTCATCTTTTAATTTTGAATCGTTTCCTTCGATAAATCCAACTACATTATAACCAACAATATTATTTACATTAAAAGAATCTCTATAGGTTTCAAAATAAGGTTTTATACTATTTTTAGCGAATATATTTTCAATATATGTTGCGGCCTTATCAATTCCAATAGTTCCTGTGTTTCGGCCTTGCAATTCATCAGAAGTCAAAAATTCAACACTTTCCTTGACTTGATTAATAGTAATCTCATTTTTTTTAACCTGGCCTTCTACAGATGATTTACAAGAAAAAAATAAGATTAAAAACAAAACAGCTACAATATTCCTCATCAATTTTTTTTGAGCTTAAAGATAAAAAAATCATGACGCTACACATTACTTTTATCTTACAATCTATATACTCATTTTTTGAAGTAGTTTCCTTTTTTTGAATAATACACTAATAATCATTAACTTGTGTAAAAATCACTCTTATGCCACTATACATGGATCGTCACGATATACCTGAAGGCGTTACTTCAGAACATGTCGCACAAATGCATCAGGAAGACTTGAAAGTGCAACATTTATATGGTTGTAAAGGCATGACCTACTGGTGTGATGAGCAGAGACGAACTGCTTTTTGCCTAATAGAAGCACCAAACAAAAAGGCGCTTCAAGACATGCATAATCATGCACATGGCGAATATCCACATAGCATTATAGAGGTTAATGAAACTATTGTTGAATCTTTTTTAGGGCGAATTGAAGATCCCGAAAAATCACAAAATACTGAATTAAATATTATAAACGATCCTGCTTTTAGAGTTTTAATGGTTATAGAAACGAGTAATTACTTAGATAGACTTGAAGCAAATCAGTATACTATTTTCACTCAAAAATTTCATAACAGCGTTAGTAAACGACTAAATAAATTTAACGGGCGTATTATAAAAAAAGATAATAATAATTATTTGGTCTCCTTTAAAACAGTAACGGATGCTGTTTTGTGTGCTCAAAAAATTCAGTTTCAATTTAAATATGTTACACCTAAATTTGATCCATCAAGCCGTAAACTTAACATTGCATTAAGTTCTGGCACACCAGTAACCGATAAGGCAAATATTTTTGAAGATGCTATAACATTAGCAACCCGCATGTGCGATATTATAAAAGAACCCTTTGTTATCACTACAGAAGTTAATGCATTGTATGAAAGTGAAAACAGAAACGCCCTAATTGACAAAGATTTGGTTAGAATCTTAAAACACTCTGAAGAAAAGTTTTTAGGTCAATTAATGGAATTTGTTGAGGAAATCTGGAATAAACCTGATTTTGATGTAGACCAATTTAGTAAAGCTTTAGGATATAGCAAATCACAATTAAATAGAAAATTAAAAAACTTAACGGGACTATCACCCAATAATTTTTTGAAAGAATTCAGATTACATAAGGCCTTGATTTTATTACGGAAACAATCTGGAAACATATCAGAAATTGCTTTTGAAACAGGCTTTAATAGTGCGGCATATTTTTCAAAATGCTTTTTAGATAAATATAAAATTCTGCCTTCTAAGTATATTCAGCAGCATATTTCATAAGAATCATAATAAAAATGACTCAATTTTATTATTAATTGAATTAAATGTAGAAGTACATCACAAATTATATTTATAAGTTTGGTATTCAACCAATAAATATAAAATGATGACTAAAACACTTTTTGAAAGACTAGGTGGTCGTAAAGGTATTTCAACAATAGTTGATGATACTGTTGAAAACCACATGAGTAATACTGCAGTAAATGCAAGATTTCTTCCTTTAAAAGAGGATACCGAACGACTTAAAATTATAAAAAATCATACGATAGATTTTTTTAGCGCAGGAAGCGGTGGACCTAATAATTATAAAGGAAAAGATATGGTAACGGCACACAGAGGCATGAATATTTCTCATGCTGAATATATGCATGTTATGGATGATATTATTATGGCTTTAGATAAAAATAATATTGATGAAGACTCTAAAAAAGATGTCTTGGCTATTTTATGGTCATTAAAAGGCATGATGATAGGAAAATAATTATTGAAACCAACCTTAAAACCAACACAATGAAAACATTAGTTAAAGATTTAGATTCTCAATTAATTGAAGAATTCGCCACAAAATTACGAGGCAAACTTATAATACCATCAGACAAAGCTTATAACGAAACTAGAAAGATCTATAATGGAATGATAGACAAACACCCAGGCTTATTTGCAATGTGTGTTGATGTTGCTGATGTTATTGCTGCAGTAAATTTTGGAAGAGATAATAATTTATTAGTCGCAGTTAGAGGTGGTGGACACAATGGTGGTGGTTTAGGCTTATGTGATGACGGACTTGTCATAGATCTATCAGGAATAAAATTTGTTCGCGTAGATAGTTCAAATAATACCGTAAGAGTAGGCGGTGGAAATATTTGGGGAGAAGTTGATCATGCAACGCATCCTTTTGGGTTAGCAGTTCCGGCAGGAATTATTTCAACTACAGGAGTTGGAGGACTCACGCTTGGTGGAGGCGTTGGACATTTATCTAGAAAATATGGGTTAACCATTGACAATCTCTTAGAAGCAGATATGGTTTTAGCAGATGGAACTGTTGTAACGGTAAATAAAAATCAGAATCCCGATTTATTCTGGGCTATTCGTGGTGGAGGTGGAAACTTTGGTATCGTAACCTCTTTTAAATTTCAAGCACATCCGGTTAAAAATGTTATAGGAGGTCCAACCTTATGGCCGATTGAAAGAACTAAGGAAATTATGGAATGGTACCATGATTTTATACATAAGGCTCCAGAAGAATTAAATGGGTTCATAGCCACTATGATTATTCCTGGAGCACCGTTTCCAGATTTTTTACATGGCAATCAATATTGTGGTATTGTTTGGTGTTATACTGGTAGTCAAGAGCAATTTGACAAATTAATAAAACCTGTAATGGATTTAAATCCTGTATTCGCTCACGTTGGAGAAATGCCCTACCCTTCAATCCAAACACTTTTTGATGGCTTGTTGCCTCCTGGATTACAATGGTATTGGAGAGCTGACTTTTTCAATGAATTGGGGCCAGAAATTAGAGCACAACATTTAAAATATGGTTCAAATATTCCAACACCACTTTCTCAAATGCATTTATATCCTATTAGTGGTGCAGCAAGTAGAGTTGGAGCAAATGAAACGCCTTGGGCATATCGAGACGCCAAATACGCCGGTGTGATTGTTGGTGTAGATCCAGATCCGAAAAATGCAGAAAAAATTACCAATTGGTGCAAAAACTACTGGGAAGCATTACATCCTTATTCTGCCGGAGGTGCCTATTCCAATTTTATGATGGATGAAGGACAAGACCGTGTAAAAGCGAGTTATAAAAATAATTATGAGCGCTTGACAGTTATCAAAAAGAAATATGATCCAAACAATTTTTTTAGCGTCAACCAAAATATAAAACCAACCGCTAATTAATAAAAAAGGCCTGCTAATTAAAGCAGGCCTTTTATTTATAACATTACTCAGTAAAAATATTAAACTAACATAGTTACCGGGTTTTCAATATATCCTTTTAAAGTTTGAAGGAACTGAGCACCAGTTGCTCCATCAACCGTTCTATGGTCGCATGCTAGAGATAATTTCATAGTATTACCAACTACAATCTGACCATTTTTAACGACTGGCTTTTCAACAATATTACCTACAGATAAAATTGCTGAGTTGGGTTGATTTATTATGGACGTAAAACTTTCAATACCAAACATTCCAAGATTAGAGACTGTAAATGTACTACCTTCCATTTCTGCTGGCGTTAACTTTTTATTTCTTGCTCTTCCAGCAAAATCTTTAACAGCAGCTCCAATTTGTGGTAATGATTGTTCATTAGCAAACTTAACTACAGGCACTACTAAACCATCTTCAACAGCCACAGCTACACCAATATGTACATGATTATTTAAACGCATCTTATCTGCAAACCATTGCGAGTTTACTTGAGGATGTTGTTTTAACGCCAAAGCACAAGCTTTTACCACCATATCATTAAATGATATTTTTGTATCAGGAATTGAGTTGTACTGATTACGGAAAGCAATAGCATTATCCATATCAAACTCTACATTTAAATAATAATGAGGAGCTGTAAATTTTGACTCAGCCAAACGTTTAGCAATTACTTTACGCATTTGAGAATTTGGTTTCTCATCAAAATCCTCCTGCCCAGTTGCTACAAATTTACCAACCGAAGCCGCAGAAGTTGCAACTGGAGTAAAGTTCTCTACATCACGTTTAACAATTCTTCCATTCTCACCAGAACCAACTACTTGTGATAAGTTAATACCTTTTTCATCTGCCATTTTTTTTGCTAATGGCGATATATATAATCTTCCATTTGAATGAGTCTGAACTGCATTTTGAACAACGGCAGCTTTAACTTCTTGTTTTGGAGCATCTTGAATAGGTGATTCTTCAGCCTTTACAGGTGCTTTAGTTTCCACTACATCAGTAACTACTGAAAAATTAGCTGCGATGTTTGAAACATCTGTTCCAGCTGGTCCAATGATCGCCAATAACGAATCTATTTTTGCAGATTCTCCTTTATTTATACCTATATATAATAAAGTACCCGATTGGAATGATTCAAATTCCATGGTTGCTTTATCGGTTTCAATTTCAGCTAATATTTCCCCTTCATTTACCTTATCACCAACTTTTTTTAACCAAGCAGCAACTGTTCCTTCTTCCATCGTGTCACTTAAACGTGGCATGGTTACAACCGTTACACCTTCAGGAATAGTAACTTCACTTTTCGGAACCGCAGTCTCTTTTTTTACTTCTTTAGCAGTTTCTTTAACTTCAGTTTTTGGAGTTGAACCAGTTCCTTTTAAAAGACCGGAAATATCTTCTCCTTTTTCTCCTATAATAGCTAATAATGAATCCACTTTAGTGGTTTCACCTTCATTAACACCAATGTGAAGTAAGGTCCCTTCATGAAATGATTCAAACTCCATAGTAGCTTTATCGGTTTCGATTTCGGCTAAAATATCTCCTTCACTAACTTTATCACCAACCTTTTTCAACCAGGAAGCTACAGTACCCTCTTCCATGGTATCACTCAATCGTGGCATATTTATAATTTCTGCCATAGCTTATAATTTATGTTTTATAAATGGATAATCTTCTTGCTCATAAACCATATCATATAATTGTTGTACTTCTGGAAACGGCGATTCTTCAGCAAATTTTTCACATTCGCTAACTAAATCCTTAACCCGTTTATCAATAACTTTTAAATCGGCTTCAGTAGCATATTTATTATCTAAGATGACTTTTTTTACTTGTGTAATAGGATCAATTTTTTTGTATTCTTCAACCTCATCTTTGGTACGATAATGTTGCGCATCACTCATCGAGTGTCCCCTATAACGGTAGGTTTTTAACTCTAAAAATGTTGGTCCACCACCTTTTCTTGCTCTTTGAATGGCCTCATCAAATGCTTCTGCTACTTTTACAGGATTCATTCCATCAACTGGCCCACAAGGCATTTCATAACCTAATCCTAATTTCCAGATATCTTGATGACTTGCAGTACGAGCAACTGATGTTCCCATAGCGTATCCATTATTTTCACATACAAAAACGACGGGAAGATTCCATAACATAGCCAAGTTAAACGTTTCATGTAAAGAACCTTGACGTGCAGCTCCATCTCCAAAACAACATAAAGTAACTGCGTCACTGCCATGATACTTATCTCCAAAGGCCATACCGGCACCTAAAGGGATTTGCCCCCCAACAATACCATGACCTCCATAAAAACGATGTTCTTTAGAAAAAATATGCATAGAACCGCCCATACCTTTAGAAGTACCTGTAGCTTTTCCATACAATTCAGCCATAACACGTCTAGGATCAACACCCATACCTATTGGCTGCACGTGATTTCTGTAGGCTGTAATCATTTTATCTTTGGTTAGATCCATTGCATGTAATGCTCCAGCTAATATAGCCTCCTGACCATTGTACAAATGAAGAAATCCTCTTACTTTTTGTTGAATATAAACTGCTGCTAATTTATCTTCGAATTTTCTCCAGAACAGCATATCTTCATACCATTTTAGGTATGTATTTTTAGTGATTTTTTGCATCGACTAATATTATATTTTAATTAAGCGAATGACAAAAGTAATACATTGCTCTCTATTGCAAAAACCTAATTTAACAATAAGCGCTAAAAAATGTAAAAAAGCGTGTAAAACAAGTATAATTTAACTAAAATTTCACTCAATAAATTAATTAAAAAAATAGGATTAAAATACGCAAACGTTATAGCACAGATTTATCGAAAATAAGTGGTAACAAATCTGATAAGGAATTGGATTTAGCAACTTTGCCTATTTCTCCCATAAAATATATTTCTATTGGTGCTTCTTGCTTTACCTCATATTCGGCTATGGCTTGTCGACATGCTCCACAAGGAGGGATTGGCGAAGCGGTTTTATTGTTTTTTGATGCAGCAGTAATTGCCATTCTAACAATTTTATTGTTAGGGTATTGTGAATTAGCATAGTAAATAGCAGTACGCTCTGCACATAACCCTGAAGGATAGGAAGCGTTTTCTTGATTGCTTCCAGTAATAATCTGATTATTATCAAGCAATAACGCTGCCCCAACATGAAATTTAGAATATGGCGCATATGCTTTTTCTCTAGCTTCAATGGCTTTATTCATCAACATTACGATGTCTTTCGGTAATTCATCTAAATCATCAAAAACATAAATTGTTGATTCTATTTTTAATTCTTTCATATAGTATTTTCTACAATAAAGTTAAGAAACAATTTGACACAAAAAAACTATTGCTCTTTTAAGAACAATAGTTTTTAAATATTATTAATTCAAATAATTAATACTCGTTATATGTTCCAGCGCCTATATTAAATGTTAGAGAGAAACGCAAAGTATTTTCTAATGGACTTTGAACTTTAGAAGCTGAGAACAGGTAGGATAAATCAATATTTACTACATTATATTTAAAACCTGCACCTAATGCCAAAAATTTTCTAGCTCCCTTTTCTTCACTTTCATTAAAGTAACCAGCTCTAAATGCAAAAGAATCTTGATATAAATATTCCGCACCTAAAGACCAAGTAAATTCTTTAAGTTCTTCACTAAAACCGCCTGGCGCATCACCAAAAGACTGAAAAATCCCAGTTAAAAAATCTACGTTCGGATCTTTTCCTTTATATATAACATCTTCAGCAACTAAGCTTCCTAAATCGTCAATTCCTTCATCGTACACTCCATTGTTATTATTGTCTGTATAATTATATTCATTACCATAAATAGGAGGTGTTGGCACTAATAATTTAGTTACTTCTGCAGTGACCGACACTTTATTGTATTGATCAAAAATAAAATCAAATCCACCACCTAATCTTAAATTTGTTGGTTGAAAATTTTCCTGACCTACTTCATCATATTTAAATTTAGGTCCTAAATTTTGAATGGCAAATCCCATTCTCCATCGTCCATTAAAATCTGAATACGCTTCTTCTTCACTTTGATAATATCCAGAAATATCTACTCCAAAAGTACTTGCAGCCGTAACATCTCCATCAACTCCTGACAACTTTAAATCTGAACGCATATATCTCATGGCTACAGACATTGCAAATTGATCAGAAAGTCTTAAAGCGTAAGAACCATCAATCGCAAGTTCATTTGGCCTTTGAATAAACGGTGATGAATTTTCATCAGCCACAAATTCAATATCACCTAAAGAAAAATATCTTAAACTCGCTGCAAAGGCACTTCTTTCGTCAATCCTATTAAAATAGGTGATATTGCCTAAGAAAATATCATTAACCAGTTTACTTAAATACGGTGTATAACTCACCCCAACACCAGATTTTGATTCAGAAAATACATATTTAGAAGAATTCCATTGTTGAGAATACGCATCTACAGATGTTGCAACACCCATATCTCCCATTGAAGCTGAACGAGCATCTGAGGAAATTAACAAAAAGGGCATTCCAGTTGTGATTACTCTGCTGTCGTATTCACTTGGAATTATTGTGGTTTGTGCATTTATTTTAATAATTAATAAAAATATTGCAATGGATAATATTAATTTTTTCATGAAGCTAATTTAATTTAAAAAATATAAACTTTGTTTACAGTATAACGAGTTTCTCTATCTTTTCAACTTTTTTATTTAACAATGGCGACCTAACTGTTAACTTATAAATATAAACA
The DNA here is from genome assembly GCA_024641135.1 of Flavobacteriales bacterium. Classification (GTDB taxonomy): domain Bacteria; phylum Bacteroidota; class Bacteroidia; order Flavobacteriales; family Flavobacteriaceae; genus Yeosuana. The sequence goes on along the minus strand of JAHEDS010000003.1, from coordinate 20,170 downwards.
CCCTTTCCTATTTTATCGCCAAAATCATCTCTTCCATCCCAAATAATATCTCTTGACAAAGAGCTCGTATTATAAATGCCTCCAACAGTTTGTCCATTTAAAGTTCTTACTAGTTTTCCCGAGACGGTGAATATCTGTATAGAAACGTCTAAAGATTCGGAACTATTGTGATTAAACCAAAATTCTGTGTAATTCACAAAAGGATTCGGGTAATTTAGCACATTATTTATAACTAGTTCCTGATTTTGGTCATATACAATAAATTGTATTTCAGCAGTGGACGAATTGTTATAAACATCCCATGCTTTAATAGTTAATGTATGAAGACCAGGCGCCAAATCTCTAAATGGAAAACTTACAACCCCTTTTTGATAATTGTCAAGTTCTGTTTGATAATAATCATTTAGAATAAACGGATTGGTTTCATCCCCATCTAAAATTGCAACAATATCATGACCAATTCCACTCGCGGTATTTATCCCATTAAGATCTTCAAGTTTAACTAACAAAGTTGGAGATTCATTTGTAATACCGCCGGAAACAAAATTCTCGTCATTCATATAAAGTGTAATAATAGGTCCAGTATCATCTGCTGGAGCATTTTCATTGACGCCTCCTATCTTTACTATATTTATGTTTGCCCCCGTTTCATCTTCGAGTGCTGTTCCATTTTCAGCATAAAAACTTACTTTTCCAAATCCAACAGGCACTCCTATATCTTTAGGAACTACAAACTCAAATTCAAATAAACCGTTCGAAACAGTTGCTTTTCCTCTAAAAATAATTTCACCAAGTGTTTTAAAATCAAGTATAACTAATTGGCCATTTAATCTTGTTCCATCATTCGCCAACGTTTTTCTATCTATCTCTTTGTCATAAATGGTTGTTGAAACAGCTCCATTATAATTACTTAGAATATTACCTGCTATATCGGTAACTTCACCAGCAAGTTTAATATGACTTAACGCTTTCAAAGTATCTGTTGCTTGCCCAATGGGAACATCATTTATTTTTGTAAGCCTGATATTCGGTTTAGCAAATGCCAGTTTCATTGCAGGATCACCAATAAAAAACACTAACCTCCTTTGGCTTATACTTGAAACTGCTGGGTCAATTTTTGTAAGTCTTAAAGCTTCTGCCATGGTTGGATATTCATAATCTTCATAACCATCATCAGGATTAAAAGAAAATAAATACTTTCCTAACTCATTATTGACCGTAATTCCTGTGGTTACAAAAATTTGTCTTGTGGTAGTGATAAGTCCGATTGATCCCGCATTTTTTAGCCAATAAACAAATTCTCCAGCTGTTTGCCTTAAAGGATTATCGAATCTGGTAAATTCACAAGTAACAGTAACAAAGCAATTGAGTTTAAAATAATTTCTAAAATTTAGAATATCTGGTTTTAATAGAATACGTTCACTCGCCAAACCATCTTCTCCACCATGACCAAAATAATTTATTACAAGCGTTCCTTTATCCACAGCATTTGACAACGCTTCATTGACTTTAGGATACGTATTTCCTCCAGCCGAAGATTCTTGTTTAAATGCATCTGAATGAATTTTCACTACATTCATAAAAGGTTTAAATTGGGTAACCTCATTCCCAACATTATCTGTGGTCTGCTCTAAAATACCTTCCCAATCTTGGTCAACATCATCTGAAACTACGGTAAAATTATTTCTCCAACTCCCGTAAGATTCTTTTTTATAATATGAAGCAATTTTATCAACTAATTCTTTCGCTCTAAGAGGTGTGTCGGCAAGAATTCTTCCAACGGCAATATCTAACTTATCACTATTTGCCATGGTCCCTTCGTTAGGATCCATCATCCCAAAAAAATCATCTGAGATATACGAACTTGTATAACTAAAACTGTTGTATGAATGCCAAGATGGAACAATATTAGAATTATTAGGAATTCTGTTTTTGTAATCAAAAGAACTATCTCCAAATAAGCATAGAAATTTTAACCTATTCTCTGGAGCACTGGCATTATCATAAATATACTTTACCAAATTCCTGATGGCTCCAATATCTTGATTTCCTGTACTAAATTCATTATAAACATCATTTAAGGCAACCACTTTTACATTCAAATTATATTGATCCCTATCAATTTGAGCTAATCTTTCTGCTTCATTAATCATATTATTGGGTGCTACAATAAGATAATCAACATCTTGAAATTGTCCTTGACTGTTCAAAAAAATGGATCCTTTAATGTTTTGATTATTTAAAACGGTATTAGAATCTCTTTGTGGTTCAAAATAATCTGATGATGTAACTGCTACATATTTTTTAATAGTTCCAAGAGCAGATGTAAAACTTAAAGTTCCTTGACTATCGGTATTTTCAAAATTTGAGATATTGTAAATGTCCGATACATCCCAAATTTCGGACACTTGTGATGCATTTGTTAATGTATATTCCCCGATTCCCGTCGCTAAACCAGTTGCATTATTTTTAAATTGAAACTGTTTTCCTGTAAAATTTAACCCTCGTGTTCCCTCAATAGCAATGTAATCTAAATAGGCCAAAGCACTAGGGTTTCCTAAATTATCAAAATTGAGGTTAACAGATATAGTTGAAGAATTAACATTAATATTTCCATTATACGAAGCTTCACTTGCAACAGAAGGTGATGATGATCCCGATAAAGAAAATGAAGTGATTGCAGTTCCATTTACTCCAAGCTGCATAGAGGTTGCAGAAGCTGCAACAGCTGCCACATATACTCTTAAATTTATGGGCTCAGTTGTAATTAATCCCGGAAAGTCAAATTGAAAGGTTTTATTATTTTCAATATCAAATCGGTCACCAAACCAACGCCTTCCAAGAGACGCTATATTATATTTGTCTGTTTCATGAAACTGATATTCCTGATAGGTATTAATTGTCATATCAATATTACCACTTGGTTGAGAAAAGGGCTGAATACGCTTTCCTACCCCAGAACTAACATTAATAAAGTAATAAGTCTTATCTGTATAACAGTTTATATTAGTATTACTTTCAGACTGATACCCTGTAGGTCCAACTCCATAAAATAATAAGTAATCCTCACTATTAAAAACACCATCTTCTTCACCAATAATTTTAATAGCATTTTCCTGCAAATCTATTGGATATGATACACTATTTGAATATGGAATCATATTCCCGCCGTTACCGTATAGCTTTATGTTTCTTGGATCGACATTATTTACATTAACCCCTAATTGTTGTAAAAAGCCTCGAGATAATTTAAAAACACCGGTTGTATCAATATAAAACTTAAACCATTCACCAGAATTTAATACTGAATTTGATAAAGCCTTACTTATTTTATTCAGATTGACAGTCTTACGTGCACTTGCATTGTAGTTTAAGGTAAAAGCGGTCACCTTTTTATATACCCCATTTTCTATAATAATAGGTGATAACTGAAAAAATGCGAATTGTTGATTTCTAGCTGTTGAATTTTTAAGTTGGTAAGTTAGCTTGTTTGGAATCTTACTAAGATCTAAATCTTTTAAATCACTTTTTGAAATTAGGGAATAAGATACGTTAGTTAAAACAACATTCGTCTCGTCAATGTCCGTCGAAGATTTCCATTGTGCTATAAATTGCATTCCTTCATCCAAATCAAAACTAAAATTTTCGTCATTGAAGGCGGGAATATTAATAGAGTAATTTCCAATACTTAGGTTTTTAAAACCATCCCAATCAATTTTGTAGCTCTTTTGCTGTGAAAAAACACATACACTAGTAAAAAAAACAAATAGTAATATTTTTTCTTTCATTCTTAAGTTAACGCTATTAATTCCTTGTTATTATTAAGTAACCTGCAATTTTTATAATTGCATCAAAAATACAATAATATTTTAGCAAAATAAACGTTATAATACCACAAATCAATGTTAAAAATCAGTGAAAACATCGATGTAATGCATCAAAAATAAGATGAAATACACATTTTTTTCGTTAAAATGTGAAAAATCGCTTGCAGTATTCGGTTTAATTCTTATATTGCAGCACCAAAATTTATTAGCTTACTTAAACATATGGATATGAAAAGAGTATTAGCATTCAAGACTTTGTTAGTTTTGACGTTATCTTTAGCCACGGTTAGTTGCAAAAAATCTAGCAGTTCAAAGAACAGTTCTAGAGCAACCGGATGGCAAATAAACAACCGTGAAGGTGGTTTTCAATACAATACAGATTTTAAAGAACAAGAAACTTCTCCTGGTTTAGTCTTTGTGGAAGGAGGTACCTTTACAAAAGGTAAGGTTCAAGATGATGTAATGCATGATTGGAACAATACCCCAAGTCAACAACATGTTCAATCCTTCTATATGGATGAAACTGAAGTTACAAACATGATGTATCTTGAGTATTTGGATTGGATAAAAAGAGTTTATCCACCTTCGGATGAGAATTTCAGAGCTATTTATCATGGTGCTCTGCCAGACACTTTAGTTTGGAGAAATCGATTAGGTTATAATGAAGTTATGACTGAAAATTATTTGCGTCACCCAGGTTATGCTGAATACCCTGTTGTTGGTGTAAGCTGGATACAAGCAGTTGAATTTGCAAACTGGAGAACAGATCGTGTAAACGAAGCGAATTTAACTCAATCAGGTTACATAAAAAGAGATGCGATGATTTTAGATGTTAATGCAGAATCTAATTTTAATACAGATACTTATATCAATGCACCAACATCAACTTATGGTGGAAATGAAGAAGTTATTAATCCTGATGGTCGTGGAAGAAGAAATGTACAAGTAGATGCCGATGGAAATGAAAGTAATATTTATGCGACTCGTGAAACAGGTTTAATTACTCCAAAATATAGACTCCCAACAGAAACCGAATGGGAATATGCTGCATTAGGACTTACTGAGCTTCGTAGTTATAATATTTATCGTGGTCGTAAAAAGTATCCTTGGGATGGCCAATACACACGTGCAGATAAAAGAAAAATTAGAGGCGATCAAAGAGCCAACTTTAAACAAGGAAAAGGAGACTATGGCGGAATTGCCGGTTGGTCAGATGATGGTGCAGATATTACAAATAAAGTAAAATCTTATGCTCCTAATGATTATGGTTTATATGATATGGCCGGAAACGTAGCCGAATGGGTTGCCGATGTTTACAGACCAATAGTTGATGATGAATTTAATGATTTTAACTATTACAGAGGAAACGTTTATACCAAAAATGCCTTAAACGATGATGGTAGTGTTAAAATAGTAACTCCAGAAGATATTGTTTATGACACATTATCTAACGGTAAAGTAATCGCAAGAAACTTTCCAGGTGAAATTTTACAAGTTCCCGTTGATGAAAATGAGACTTATTTAAGAACTAATTTTGACAAAAGTGATGAAATAAACTTTAGAGATGGTGACAGACGTTCATCAAGAAGATTTGATCAAAGCTTTGATGATGATGAAGATGCTCTTAATAAGAAAGAATCGGAAACAAAAAACATGTATAATTCTCCAAGACACCTAATCAGTAGAGATTCTTCTGGAAACATTATTAGGGAGTATGATAAAGATAATAATAGAACTTCTTTAATAAACGACAAAGTTAGAGTTTATAAAGGTGGATCTTGGAAAGACAGAGAATATTGGTTAGACCCAGCTCAAAGACGTTATTTCCCAGAAGATATGGCAACAGATTACATTGGATTTAGATGTGCTATGTCTAGAGTAGGCTCAAAATCAAAAGAGAAAAACAAAACAAAGAATTAAAATAATTCTAGATATTATAAAAAAGTCCTAACAATAGTTAGGACTTTTTTTATACATTTAAATCATGGAAATAAATGAACTGCACGCTCTTTTTCTAGAATGTTCATCGGTGTCAACCGACACTAGAAAAATTACAAAAAATGTCATGTTTTTTGCTCTTAAAGGTGATAATTTTAATGGAAATACTTATGCGAAACAGGCTCTTAATGAAGGCGCAAAATATGCTATTATAGATGAGGAAATCTACAATGAGTATCCTCAAACAATATTTGTGAAGGATGTTTTAAAAACCCTCCAGGAATTAGCAGCATTTCATAGGTCCTATTTAAAAACCACAATTATTGCACTAACTGGTAGTAACGGTAAAACAACCACCAAAGAACTTATCAATGCTGTACTTTCCAAAAAGTATAAAACCAAAGCAACAGTTGGCAATTTGAATAATCATATTGGTGTCCCTTTAACGTTACTTTCTATGAGTAAGGAAACCGAGATAGGAATCGTTGAAATGGGTGCCAATCATCAGAAAGAAATTGAATTTTTATGCAATATTGCCAAACCAGATTATGGTCTTATAACCAATTTTGGAAAAGCGCATTTAGAAGGATTTGGCGGAATTGAAGGTGTTATTAAGGGTAAAAGCGAAATGTATGATTTTTTAATTAATAATAACAAAATCATTTTTGTAAATGGGCTTGACACAATTCAAATTGAAAAAACAGCTAAAGCAAATCGCTTTACTTTTGGAAATACGAAGTCTAATTGCAACATCTCTATAGATTTTTTAGAAGCTCAACCTTTTGTGAGGTGTCTTTACAATAATATAACCATAAATAGTCAACTTATTGGAGATTACAACTTCAATAATATAGCGGCCGCAATTGCAATAGGAAATTATTTTAAAGTTCATGCTGAATCAATAAAAACTGCTATAGAAGAATATATACCGAGCAATAACCGCTCACAAATTATTCAACAAAACAGCAACAAAATAATTTTAGACGCTTATAATGCTAACCCTAGCAGCATGAGAGTGGCATTGCTTAATTTTGAAAAACAAACCGGCAACAAAGTTGCTATTCTTGGTGATATGTTCGAACTCGGAAAAGATGCGCCTTCAGAACATCAAATTATTGCTGATTTAGCTTTATCGTTAAATATAGATCACGTTATTTTTATTGGCTCAAATTTTTACCAATCAAAAATTGAATCTCCTAAAGCACAAAAGCACAAAACTTTTTTAGATTTTGAAAAAGATTTTGACCGCAATAAAATTGTTAATTCAACTATTCTGATAAAAGGGTCGAGAGGTATGGCTTTAGAAAGATCTTTGAAACTTTTTTTATAACACTTATTTAATAACAAGAAAAAAGTGCCTAAAATGGATTACATCCCATAGACACTTCTTCAAATTCTCCCTAAAGAATTAATTAATAGCATGATAAATCAAACAAAAAAACATGAGAAAAGTAATACTATGTCACAAGAGACTCAAAAAAGTTCATAAGTGACATTATCAAAATTACTTCTGGTAAAAATTATCGATTAACCGGCATTAAGGATTTGCTTTAATTGCTGCTTATAGGTTCTTGATAAGTTAATCCAAGTCCCATTTTTTAACATCAATTTTGTTGAGTTAATGATTTTAATAAATGAAATATTTACGATGTACGATTTATGAATTCTAACAAATAACTTTGGAGATAGAGTTTTCAAAATGTTTGTCATTGTGTTTCTATCTATCTCAGGCTTATCTTTTCCATCTATGTAAAACTCCAAATAATGTCCATCAGACTTTATATATAGCAATTCATTAATGTTTACCACTACTCCACTTTTAAGATGTATTAGATCTAATGGGTCATTTGTGACAACCTCATTAACAAGTGCATTTAATTTTTCGCGAAGCAATTTTAGTTCCTTTCTCTTTTTTTTATTTATTTTAAAAAAAATAAAGATTATGACTATCAATAAAATTACTAAAGTCAAAACCCTGAATAGATTGCTTTTGTAAAACACCTTCTCTTTTTCTAAATTTTCTTGAATCTCTTGATTATACTTATAAATTGATTTATTATGTTTTTCATTTGATTCATCAAACCTAAATTCTTTCAAATCTAAATTTTTGGGAATGAATTCCTTTTCTTTATTTACATAATAATTATAATCATTTTCATTTCCCAGCGCTTTATGGATTCTTCCCAAAAGACCATAAATACGCATATAATTTCTATTTAATTTATTGTTTTCAATTAAACCTTTGCTAGAATCGGCCCATTTCAAAGACTCTTGAAAATCACTTTTTTGATAATAAACCTCAGCCATTAAACTAAGACAATTGGCTAACGATTGTACATCGTTAATTTTATTAAAACCATCAATTGATTTTTCTAAATAATATTGAGTACTATCTAATTTTGAATCTGAAAAATAGGCAAAACTCAAATTCATATAGGTCATATTTAACAATGGCACCTCATTTGTGACCTCATAATGTTTTAATAACTTTCTTGAGTAATATATGGCAGAATCATAAAATTTTGTGATTCTATAAGTTATTGAAAGATCATTGTAAATAATGTATTGTAAACGTTTATCCTCTGAGCTCTTAGCAAGCTTTAAAGCTTCATGATAATACTTTATACTTTGGGAATAATTTCTTAATCTACTATTAGCAAAACCTAACGATCTATACGCACTTTTTTTACCATCCTCAAAATTGTTTCTAGTAGAATAGTCTAATAGTTTTTGGGCATAAATAAGTAAACTATCTGGAGTTCGTTGATAAACTTTATTTAAAGAATCTAATCGTCTGTAATCTTCTCTATTTTTGAGATTTTGACTAAATGCATTATTGGGTAAAAAATAAATAATGCATATCAATATAATTTGAACTGCTTGGGTATATTTCATTTTCTAAAATAAAATTTTATTTTTCTTTAAACAAAAAAAACTTTAAAAGTAACAGCTCGAATTTTGATCCCAAATTCTATTTATAACGAAAAAAGTGCCTAAAATGGATTACATCCCATAGACACTTCTTCAAATTCTCCCTAAGAATTAATTAATAGCGTGCCAAATATCATTAATTAAAACCATCGAAACAATACTTAATTTGAGTATATTTTATACTAATAACAATTTAAATTTTAATTCAACTTTACATCAATGAATCAGAAAAATGTTGTTCTTAAATTCCCCTATTAATTGACCTGTAGAGGATATATTGAAATTTTTTAAAATTGTGGTATTTTGGAAAACCTCTTGAAATTTAGGTGTTACCTGAAAAAGATATAAATGAAAGAAATAATAACTTGATAAGAATTACACGACAACGTAAATAATTTGAAAGAGTGTCTATCTCATTATTAAGGTTGGTTGATTAATAAATTAAATAGACACAATTTCATTCAAACTCTTTCTCAAGAATTAATTAATAGCAATGTAAATTTGAGGCTTTCCTTTTAAATTAGCAATACTCAATTTGAGTATTTTAATTTTTTTAAAAAAATATTACGAAAATTTTAGTTTTTCAGTATGTTAAAAAATATGACTGCGATATATATCCAAATAAATTGAACGATTATATCCTACAAGAATTTAAGTGTGATATTATCGTTAGGGAACAAAAAAAGTATTGGTCTTAATCATACCAATTAATTCGCCGGTAGAAGATATCTTAAGTTTTTTTAAAATATTTCTACGATGTGTATCAACTGTATTTGGGCTTATATTAAGTTTATCTGCAATATCCTTACTACTGTAATTTAAAACTAATAAACGTACAATATCACGTTCTCTATTACTAATTCCATCTGATAATAGTTTTTGAGAAAAATTGTTAAAATACTTGGTTTCATATTCCATATTTTCATTTAACATTTTTGCCGTGGCCGAAACATGCATGTTTATTTTAGAATCTAAGACCGTATAATGCGCTAAACCAACAATAGGTTTGTTATGTAAGTCAAATTCCAGTGGAGTTGTATTTTGAATTAAGTTTACATAATCACCCTTTGCATTTTTTATACGATAATTCCAAGTATAGCTCATTTTATCTCGGTCCCTTTCATCAATTTCATTAAGAGTATAATTCATCAATTCATTTAATGCCTGTAGCCAATGTTCAATATCATCAGGATGCATGAGACTCCAAAAATATTTCATCCCTCCAGTTTTCATTAATCCAGCATCAATTCCTAAACAGGAAAACATATTTTTACTAATATATTCAAAAGTAAGATTTTGGGTGTTTGTTATACAAAAGAAGGTAGAACTATACGGCAAATAGGCATCCAATTCAATTATTTTCTTAATATGTTCTTCTAGAGATGGCTTATAATAAGACTCAAAGATGTTCTTGTATACCTTTTTTATATCCTTTACAATCATATAAATTAATTTTATTTATTGTGAATATAACCAAACTTTTTAAAATAAAAGAAATTGTGGGTCATACTGGATTCGAACCAGTGACTTCCACGTTGTCGACGTGACACTCTGAACCAACTGAGTTAATGACCCTAATATTTAGTAAATATATTATTTTTTGTAATGAATTAGCTTTTATAAAAAAAAGAATCTGAACATATTTAATTAAATTCATTCCTCTTATCAGTATCAATTAAATTAAAATATGAAATTAAATAAATAAAACTAATCCGTTTTTTCTTTTTCATTTAAATAGTCCAACTTGAGGTGTCGCAAATAATTTATAACAGCAATTCTATTTTTATATTTCGGATTCAAACAATCAGCCATTTCAGTATCCAGAATAGTTATTACAAAATAATAATGACCATATCTGTCCGTTTCTATCTGTGCGCCTTCATCGTCTGAATCACCACCAATCAACGCGTCAAAAATTACTGGAGTAAAATTTAGATATTTTTCTTCAATCACAACTTCATCATATGAAAGGTAATAATTCTCATCTTCAATTGAAAAAGGTATAAATTTTCCAACATTTCCAGAAATCAAGTCATATTTATAATTTATAAAATTATAAAACGTACCCTCCTCTTTAGGGTCTTCAAAAATAAAAGCATAATTTTTAGGAAGTTTTCTCTTGAACTTTTCGGCAACCTTAATCTCATAGTCGTCAATTTTAGGCGCTATTCTTGTGGGAATACAAGAACAAAAAATAAAAACTAAAAAAATTGCAGCAAGTTGCTTCATCTCTTTTCCTTTTATTTTAATCAAAAAAATATTTAGACTAAATATACAGAAATAAAATGCTCAAAAATTAGCATTGTCACATTTTAAGCAAAGTTTAAAGAAAAAAAGCTTCCATTTCTGGAAGCTTCTTTATTTATGAAGTGGGCAATGAGGGATTCGAACCCCCGACCCTCTCGGTGTAAACGAGATGCTCTGAACCAACTGAGCTAATTGCCCTCATAATTGGATTGCAAATATAAAGTAGTTTTTATTATTGCAAAAACTTTTTATATAAAAAATTAAATTATTTCAGCAACCACAAAAGTACTGCCACCAACAAAAATAAAATCATTCGGCTTAGCCTTTCCTAATGCTGCCTTATAAGCTTCATTTACTGACTCATAGGCATTCCCATGTAACCCAAAACCATTCAAACTTTGTCTTAATAAATTAGCATCTAAACCCCTTGGAATATCTGGTTTACAAAAGTAATAGGTGGCCTTTTTGGGTAATACGTTAATTATGGTGCTTAAATCTTTATCGTTCACCACGCCAAAAACGATATGCAGGCTATCAAAAACCTCATTAGCTATTTGTTTCATAACATATGATAGCCCTTCTTTATTATGACCCGTATCACAAATAACCTTAGGGCTAGCATTTAATTCTTGCCATCGGCCCATCAAACCAGTATTACTTTTTACATTTAGAAAACCATTCTTAATTTGATTTTCAGAAATGTGATACCCAATCCTTTGAAGTTGGTTTATTGTTTCTACGACTGTAATAATATTTTTTAATTGATAATATCCTTTTAAATCACTTTCATACTTTTTTATTTGTTGTTGGTCAGCAAAAATAATTTCAGCGTTATTTTGTTTAGCTATTTCTATAAAAACAGCGGTTGTTTCTGTTTGTGTTTCACCTATAACCACTGGAATATTTGGTTTTATGATGCCTGCTTTTTCTTTTGCTATCTCCTGCAAAGTAGAACCCAAAAACTGCATATGATCAAAACCTATGTTTGTAATTACAGAAATTTGAGGCATTATAACATTAGTAGAATCAAGTCTTCCTCCTAACCCAACCTCAATTACAGCAATATCTACGTTTTCTTTTGAAAAATAGTCAAATGCCATCCCCACAGTCATTTCAAAAAAGGATAAAGATTGATTTTCAAAAAACGTTTTATTTTTTTCTATAAAACCAATTACAAACTGTTTACTCACAGTTTTTCCATTGATTTTAATTCGTTCTCTAAAATCTTTTAAATGAGGCGACGTATATAACCCAACCTTATATCCAGCTTCTTGTAAAATAGATGCAATCATATGACTGGTTGATCCTTTCCCATTAGTTCCAGCCACATGGATTGACTTAAAGCTCCGTTCTGGAAAACCTAAGTGTTCTGATAACTTTAAAGTATTTGATAAATCCTTTTTAAAGGCAGAATTTCCCTGTCTTTGATACATTGGAAGTCTAGAAAACATCCAATTTAGAGTCGCTTGATAAGTCATTACTACTGTCCTAAAGTAAAGTTTACTTTAACAAATCCAATTTGTTTAGAGGGTGCATTTGCATCTGGTCTCCATTTATGAGACAAGGCTATTTTTTTTGCAGGTTCCAATAAACATTGTGCTGTATTTGTGGTTCCTTTAAAACCAGGAATAGCCTCAATAACATTTCCATTATTGTTTACTACTATTTTAACAATTACCAAACCAGACTCATTACACTCTTGTTTTAACAATTGATAGCTAGCTTTTCCTCGACCATTTAAACCATAGCCAACTCCTCCGCTACCAGTCCCAGGATCTCCAAAATAACTAGGTGCATAAGGATCTCCATTTAATTGTCCCTTATCACCCGCTTTATTATCGTTACCTTCACTTCCTGTTGCCGAACCGTCAGATTTACTAACCCCTCCAATTAAAGCATCCAGTTTTTTCTTCTTTTCTTCCTGTTCTCGCTTTTCTTGAGCTATTTTCTCTGCTTCGGCCTTAGCTTTAGCATCTGCTATAGCTTTTGCATTAGCTTCGGCTTGCTTTTGCTTTTTTATCGCAATAGCTTCCTCATTTTCTTGTGTTAATACTTCCTCCTGTGCAGCTGAAGGTTTTGGTGGTGGTGTTTTCGAAACGTCTGGCTGATATGGTTCGTTAATTTCCTTTGGCTCCGATTTTATTGGTTCTAAAGGTTGAATATCTCCTTTACCAAAATCTGTGCTTCCAAAATTTACTGCAACGCCATACTCTATCGGTGGGTCCATATAAGGAGCGCCTACAACAAACAACAACAACACTAATATTACTGCTATTAATGCAGTTAACTTAGCAGAATTCCTTTCATGTATCGTTTCTAAATATTTCATCTAACCCTTAATCGTTAGGTTTTACAGCCAATATAACTTTAAATTTATTTCTATTAGCTATATCCATAACCTTCACAACATTTTCTACAGGTACTGATTTTTCAGCACGTAATATAATGGTTGGTTTTTCCTCTGATGAAAGTGCCGCAACAAGTTCTGATTCTAAAACACTTTCACCTACGCGGTTTTGGTCGATATAATAAGTTAAATCTTTCTTGATACTTACAGCAATTGATTTTTTGTTTTCTGTTTTACCACTAGCTTTTGGCAATAAAATATCAATAGCACTTGTAGAAACCAAAGTAGATGCAATCATAAAAAAGATAAGCAACAAAAAAACAATATCTGTCATTGAAGACATATTGAATTCTGGTGATACTTTATTTCTTCCTCTAATATTCATACTATGATGGTTCGTTTAAATGATCAAGAAATTCTAATGAATTAGCTTCCATTTGATAAACAACTTTATCCGTTTTTACAACCAAATGGTTGTAGGCCATGAAAGCCACAATTCCAACTATTAATCCTGCAACTGTTGTAGTCATAGCGGTGTAAAGTCCACTTGCTAAAACATCCATTTGGATAGTACCTCCGGCATTTGCTAATTCAAAAATAGCTAATATCATTCCTATTACTGTACCAAGAAACCCAATCATCGGTCCTGCTCCAGAAATAGTAGCCAGCATACTAACATTTTTCTCAAGTTGATAAATTTCCAGTCTACCCGCATTTTCTAAAGCGGTGTTTATATCAGCAAGCGGTTTTCCAATTCTGGAAATTCCTTTACCTATTAATCTTGAAACTGGCGAGTTTGCCTGTGCACATAAAAGCTGAGCAGAATCAATTTTTCCATGACTGACATGGTCTTTAATTTGATTCATAAAATTAGAATCAATTTTAGAAGCTTCTTTTATTGCAAACAATCTTTCAAAATAAATATAAGTTGCTAAAACAAGCATTAAAAATAAAACCCCTATTATTAACTGTCCCGCAAGACCACCACTGCTAATTAATTCAATTATTGAAAGTGTTTTTTCTACAGGTTCTACATCTTGAATTATATCTGCACCCTCTTGAGCATTTTGTATTAATGTGTTTAGCATATCTTATTATTTTCTTAGCGATTATATAACGTCTGTTTTAGAAATAAAGTATTTTAAAATAATGTTCGGGTTACCATAAATGCAGCAGCACCTACAAGAAAACCTATTAATGCAAGCCAGGAAATCTTTTTCAAATACCAGAAAAAATCTATTTTCTCCATACCCATCGCTACAACTCCTGCTGCCGATCCAATAATTAACATACTTCCACCTGTTCCTGCTGAATATGCTACAAAATGCCAAAGTTCATTATCCATAGGTTCCGAAAACATTCCTAAACTAGCGGCAACTAGCGGTACATTATCTATAACCGCAGAGCCAACTCCCAATAATAAAACAACCAAATCTGACACCCCAGCGTGATGTAATTCAGTTCCCATCATAGGCATTTTTTCCTTTAGTGACGTTGCAAATTCAAATAAAATACCTAGTGATTCTAAAGCGGCAACTGCCATTAATATTCCTAAAAAGAATAAAATACTAGGTAATTCAATTTTAGATAATGAATGATGCACAGGGCTATGTAAAGCATGAGAATCGCTTTCTTGAGAATCAAAAACAGTTAAACTAAATTTAGAACTGGTATATATTTCTGCAAAAATAGCTACGACCCCTAAAGAAAGCATCATCCCAACATAGGGAGGTAAATGAGTAATCATTTTAAAAATTGGCACAAAAACAATAGCCCCTAGACCTAAATATAGCATGGTACTACTAAATTTAGATTTCTTTTTTTCTTCGACTTTTTCTTCAACTTCCAAATCACCTCTAAAAACAGGGAGGAAAGAAGCAATAAATGAAGGTACGGCCATACATAATAAAGATGGCACAAATAAATATCCCATTAAATGTCCAGTACTCACTTTTTTACCTATCCATAGCATAGTCGTTGTGACATCTCCTATTGGAGACCAAGCCCCACCAGCATTGGCAGCGATGATAATTAAACCTGCATAATAAAGACGTACATCTCTATCTTTTACAATTTTCTGAAGTATAGAAATAAGAACAATTGTAGCCGTTAAATTATCAATAATTGCGGATAATATAAATGCCAATATAGAAAAAACCCAAAGGATTTTTACTTTCTTTTTTGTTTTAACAAAATCCTTAATAGTAGAAAACCCATCAAAATAATCGATTATTTCAACAATAGTCATTGCACCAAGTAAGAAAACCAATATTTCTGCTGTTTTACCCAAATGGTGTAATAAGGTCTCCTCCATAAGATGCAATTTCTCTTCTCCTGAGAGCAATCCAAATCCCTCTAGCATTGTATGTTTAGCAGAATCAAACCATTGGGGGAAACTTTCAATTCCCATTGAAATTAAAGCCCAACATATTGCCATCATGACCAATGCTGGTATCAGTTTATCAATTTTCAAACTATGCTCTAATGTAATGGCCAAATACCCCATTACAAATACCAAAATAATTACTGCTTCCATAAATTATATTTAAATAAGTTGATCTAATGCGATTTCAAATGCTGTTTCGCTGATTCCTGTTTTACTTTGTTTTTTATTATATACTTTTTCTAAAGCCTCTTTAATCTTAAATGATGTATCATTAAAAATGGCTTCATCCGTCATTTGTACTTTTCGCTCCATAAAATACGCAAAAACTCTGGCCATTCCACAATTTGATATAAAATCTGGTATTAAACTAACTTTGTTATCGGTATGCTCCATTATAGGACCAAAGAAAATTTCTTTATCTGCAAAGGGTACATTAGCACCACATGAAATAACTTCTAATCCGCTAGCAATAAGTTCATCTATTTGTTGTTTAGTAACTAATCTAGAGGCAGCACACGGGGCAAATATTTCTGCTTCTAAGCTCCATATTTTTTTATTAATTTCATCAAAAGAAATTAATTCTTCACTTACTAAAGTATTTCCTGTTTTTGCTAAAAATAAATCTTTTATTTCTTCAAAAGAAAATCCTTCTACATTAATTAAACCACCTACAGCATCAATTATTCCAACGATTTTTGCTCCCATTTGAGACAAATAATAGGCAGCTGCGGCTCCAACATTTCCAAAACCTTGTATAATAGCACGTTTCCCTTCAACATTACCTCCATAAATTGTATAATATTGTTTCACAGCTTCAGCAACGCCAAATCCTGTTATCATATCTGCAATAGTATACTTTCTTATTACACTTGGTGAATATATAGGGTTTTCAATTACTTTTATAACTCCTTGGCGCAACTGTCCAATTCTATTAATTTTATCTGCTTCCGAAGGCTTAAAGTGCCCATTAAATACACCCTCTTGTGGGTGCCATACACCACTTGCTTCGGTAATTGGGATTACTTCATGGATTTCATCTACATTTAAATCACCGCCCGTACCATAATAACTTTTAAGCAACGGGGAAACTACTTTATACCAACGCTGCAAAACTTCTTTTTTTCTTGGATCGTTAGGATCAAAATTAATACCCGATTTGGCTCCGCCAATTGCAGGGCCTGAAACGGTAAACTTAATCTCCATAGTTTTAGCAAGCGACAGAACCTCATTCATATCTAATCCTTTGCGCATTCTGGTTCCTCCACCAGCAGCACCACCTCTTAAGGAGTTAATAACCACCCATCCTTCTGCTTCACTTTCAGAATCTTTCCAGTTAAAAACTATCTCTGGACTTTTATTTTCATACTTTTTTAATAATTCTTTCATTAATTTTTATTCATTACATATTTATTTAATTCAGTTAAGGTTTTACAAATTAAATATGAAAGGTCAAAGCTGAGTCATCTTGGAAAGTAATTTATTGTTTATATAACAAATATAAAAAACTATAAACCCTAATAGATTAAATTTAAAAAATTTATTTATGAAATATTTTACCAGAACTATGATTATGAAGTGCTCCTGTAACCGAATGTAAACAATTGTTTTCGCCTCTTAATTTTAAGATTCCCAAAAAAGCAAAAATCAGAGCCTCTTTAAATTCAATAATTTCTTTTGAAGGTTTAATAATCTTATTATTGGTAAGGGTTTTCATCCTATCTATTAAGAATTCATTATAGACTCCACCTCCGGTAGCTAAAACCGTTGCTTCTTCTCTTTCGTTAATTACTTTAGAAATCTGTATACCAATATGCTCAATAAAAGTTCGCAAAACATCTTGAATATTCATTTTAAAGGAATCTATTAATGGAATAACCTCCTTATTTACCCATTCTAAACCTAAGGATTTTGGAAAGGACTTACTATAAAAATCCAGATCATTTAATTTTCCTAATAACTCCTTATTTATTTTTCCAGTAGAAGCGATTTTTCCTCCATCATCAAACTCAAAGCCCAATTGTCTTACATAATAATTTAAAACAATATTAACCGGACATATGTCATAAGCAATCCTTTCTTTATTTAATTTAAATGAAATATTAGCAAATCCTCCAAGGTTTAAACAAAAATCAAATTTTGCAAACAACAATGCATCACCAATAGGAACTAAAGGAGCTCCTTGACCGCCAAGAGCAACATCTTGAACTCTAAAATCACAAACTATTGTTTGCTGTAATAACGAAGCTAAAATTGGTAAATTTCCAATTTGATAAGTCATTTTATTTTGTGGCTGATGCAATGCCGTGTGACCATGTGAACAAATAGCATCAATATCTTTAATATTATTTTTGAAAATAAAACTGTTGATGATCTCAGCTAGATAACTAGTATAATCTTCATCTATTTGGCGCAATTCTATTTTTGATAATAAGACCAAATCTTTAAGGGTACTATTCCAATATTCATTGTATGCAATGGTACTTGCATAATGAATTTGAAAACTCCAGATAGTATCAAAATTAAAAGTAGCATAAACGAGGTCAATTCCATCTAGGGAAGTACCCGACATAACTCCAATAACATTGTATTTCGATTTTATCATATTCAGTAAAAATAATAATCCTTATTGAAAATATTCTATTAAAAACCTATCTTTGTGTACATTTTTTATCAAATTAATAATTTATTTACTATTATGGATTTTAACCTTACTGAAGAACATATGATGATTCGCGATGCAGCTCGCGATTTTGCCCAAAATGAATTGCTTCCAGGCGTAATTGAACGTGACGAAAATCAACATTTTCCTGATGAATTAGTAAAAAAAATGGGTGCTTTAGGATTTTTGGGGATTATGGTAGATCCAAAATATGGGGGTAGCGGTATGGATTCTATTTCTTATGTTCTTATAATGGAAGAGTTATCGAAAATTGACGCTTCTGCATCTGTCATTGTATCAGTAAATAATTCCTTAGTATGTTATGGTCTTGAAGCCTATGGTAGCGAAGCTCAAAAAGAAAAGTATTTACCAAAATTAGCAACTGGTGAGTTTATTGGAGCTTTTTGTTTAAGTGAGCCGGAAGCAGGAAGTGATGCCACTTCACAAAAAACAACAGCCATAGACAAAGGAGATTATTATTTACTTAATGGAACAAAAAACTGGATTACAAATGGTGGTCGTGCCGATGTGTATTTGGTAATTGCTCAAACTGATAAAGATAAAGGGTCTCATGGTATTAATGCATTTATTGTTGAAAAAGGCATGGAAGGATTTCATGTTGGTCCAAAAGAAAATAAATTAGGAATTAGAGGTAGTGACACACATACACTTCAATTTAATGATGTAAAAGTGCCAAAAGAAAATCGTATAGGAGATGATGGTTTTGGATTCAGATTTGCTATGAAAACATTATCTGGTGGACGTATTGGAATAGCAGCACAAGCCTTAGGGATTGCACAAGGTGCATATGAATTGGCAAGAAAATATTCAAAAGAACGAAAAGCCTTTGGAACTGAAATTTCAAATCATCAGGCCATTGCTTTTAAGTTAGCCGATATGTACACAGAAATTACAGCAGCACGCCATTTAGTGATGCAAGCGGCTTGGGATAAAGATCAAGGAAATAATTATGACGTATCAAGTGCTGTTGCAAAATTATATGCATCAAAAGTCGCCATGGAACATTCTGTTGAAGCGGTGCAAATACATGGAGGAAACGGCTTTGTAAAGGATTACCATGTAGAGCGATTAATGCGAGATGCTAAAATTACTCAGATTTATGAGGGTACTTCGGAGATTCAAAAGATAGTAATTTCGAGAAGTATATTACGAGATTAACAAAATTAGATTAGTTCCAATTCATTTTTGAATAATGCTTTTCTATATATTCTTTTAAAGATGCAATATCTTCTTTTGAAGTAAGATCTGGCACATGTTCTGAAACTGGAATGGAATAAATTGAATTTGCATAATCCTTAACCATATTTAATATAGCAGTTGGAAGTTCCTTTTCATTTCTTAATGGATGAACAGGACAATTGTCTATATAATAAGAAATCATAGTGCCATCAAATTTAAATATATTCATACTTACCCGAAGTTTACCAAATTCATCTTTATAAAGTTGTGTTTCTTTTTCTGATGGTTTTTCAATAATGTTTTCTAAAAACCCATCTTTATTAATTAACACAAGAGCAAATCGTGCAATACGATCTAAATTAAATTTTAAAGCATCTCTGTCATAACTAATTAAGGCATTAGAATATCTAGTGCATTTCAATAAATTTAAGACAGAAACAGAATATAGATTATCACTATTACAAACCGTAAATGTTAAACGTTTTAACTCTGGGTATTGATTAATCGCCTGGCTTAAAGCATCTGCCGTACCAAAAGGTTTTTCTCTGAAATTAGGAATATATTGAATGGCATAATTTATAATCAATTCATGAAACTGATTTCCTTTTATTTTAGTTCCATAAAATTCCTTTATC
>JAHEDS010000106.1 GCA_024641135.1 Flavobacteriales bacterium | reverse complement strand
TCAGTTTGATATTTGGGAAGCAACTTATTCACCACAAGGTGATGATGGCTATCCGTTTAGGTTATGGGACAAAAAATCAGGAATAATCAATCATGACGTTGCAGAATATTGGAAGGAAAATTATGATTTAAGACATATTTTGGAACGTGACTGGGATAAATTAGGAGAAAAATTAAAAGGTAAAATACATATCTATTGTGGTGATATGGATAATTATTATTTGAATAATGCTGTTTATTTAATGGAAGATTTTCTTGAAAGCACGACCGATCCTTATTATGATGGAGAAGTAGATTATGGTGATAGAGCAGAGCATTGCTGGAATGGCGACCATGAAAACCCTAATTATATTTCCAGATTGCGATATAATAGTATGTATGTTCCAAAAATTATGAAACGTATATTGGAAACAGCTCCGTCAGATGCCGATTTAACGAGTTGGAGATATAAATAAGATTTGATTTACTTAGCAAATAATTGTCCTAGATCTTTAAAAGCTTTAAATTCTAAGGCATTTCCCGCAGGATCATAAAAAAACATGGTGGCCTGTTCACCTACTAATCCCTTAAACCTTATATAAGGTTCAATAACGAATTGGATTTTTTTGGTCTTTAAATGTGAAGAAAATGTTTCAAAATCATTCCATGGTAAAACAACACCAAAATGTGGTACAGGAACATCTTTTCCATCAACAGGATTTGTGTGCAGAGTTTCGTTTGATTTCGGTTTATAATGAATAACAAGCTGATGTCCAAAAAAATTAAAATCAACCCAATGGTCACTACTCCTGCCTTCTTCACAACCTAAAACATCTCTGTAAAATATTCTGGATTCTTCTAAATTATGAACTGGAATTGCTAAATGGAAGGGAGAAACTGTTGCCATATTTAATTAATTTTTACGTTGTTGAGGTTTAAAATGAGAAGCTTTAAATGTCTTTGTAGAGTCTTGTATTAAACTATTTAATTCTTTGAGTTCTTCCTGTGTAAGTTCACGATATTCTCCAAGAGGCATATCGAGTTTTATATTCATAATCCTAACACGTTTAAGCGTTTCTACTTCATAATTTAAATACTCGCACATGCGCCTAATTTGCCTGTTAAGACCTTGAGTTAAGACAATTCTAAATTCATAAGTATTTAACTTTTCAACTTTACATTTTTTCGTGACTCTGTCTAAAATTGGAATACCACCAGACATACGCTCAATAAAGGTTTGAGAGATTGGTTTATCAACTTTGACGATGTATTCTTTTTCGTGATTATTACTGGCTCTAAGTATTTTATTCACAATATCGCCATCATCGGTAAGAAGGATTAAGCCTTCACTGGGCTTATCTAATCTGCCAATAGGGAATATGCGTTTTGGGTAATTAATAAAGTCAATAATATTATCTTTTTCTACGCTGGTATCTGTGGTACAAACAATGCCCACAGGTTTATTAAAAGCTAAATAAACAAAAGACTCTTTTGAATTTACCACTGGTTTTCCATCAACTGCAACAGCATCATTTTGGCTAATTTTAGTTCCCATTTCTGGGATGACACCGTTTATAGTAACACGCCCAGCTTCAATAAGCTTATCTGCTTCTCTTCGAGAACAAAACCCAACTTCGCTTAAATATTTATTGATTCTTTTTAATTGTTCTTCCATAGGGTGTAAAGATAAGAACTTTAGTTCTCAATAAATTCTGAAATGTGTAATGTTACCTTTTTATGATTTAGTGAATGACCTAAGCCTTTAGTCGTTATTAGTTTACTGTTTTTAAAATTTGTATTAATTTTTATAGCATCACTATAAGGAATGACAGGGTCATCTTTATCATGAATAATAAGACTTTGAATGCTTAGTGTTTCGGCATATTTAGCAGTTGAAAACACTTCTGGTTCGTCTCCAAATCGCTCTTTAATAATTGTATTTAAATGGTGAGATATTCTGTGATTATAACCTAATAAATCTGTGTAGCGTTTTAAAACATCTTTAAAGTCTGATGGCGATCCTAATAGGACTATTTTTTTTATACAAGTTAGTTGGTATTTATTTTGAAAGAATACTGAAGCCATACCACCAACTGAATGACCTATAATGCAAGTTGGTTGATATTTTATTGCAACTTTATTAATGAATTCAGAATATAAAATAGCATTAAAGTATTTACTCCCGGAATTTCCATGAGCAGGAGCATCTAAAGCAACAATATTGTAGTTGAATTTTTTTAGGTGATTAATAAGTGGTTTCCATCTTCCCGAATTACTTTCCCACCCATGCACTAATAGAATGGTTTGACCAGAACCATCCCAATTATAAGTTCTAATTTGGAAGGATTGAAATTCTATAGTCCCATTAACAGCAGTTTCTAAAAAAGTAGATTGAATCTTAGTAATTTGACCTTTTCTTGGTTTTGAAAATAACGTTAAGGCTTTATTAGCAGCATATGTTTTTGAAAAGTAGCTAATACTATTAAGAGATTTGCCAACAAATTTCACTAAAAGTGTTTGCATTAATCTTCCCTGTTAACACTATTTATAGAAAACGCTGGTGTGCATATCGCTAAATACTCACATGGTTCTGTAAACGGATTTGAATATTGAACTCTTGTGTTTTTTTCTATTTTTATAGATTGTCCGGCTTCCAATACCACCTGCTCACCATCAATAATAAATTGTTTTTTCCCTTTTATTATAAAAGTAAATTCGTCAAACTCGGGAGTTTGAAATGGTTCACTCCATCCGGCTGGGGCTATCATATGAGCTATACTAATTTTAGAATTTCCGTCTGTGGCTAAACCAAAATGTTCTTTTATTATTTTACCATCATTTGTTGGTACTATAAATGGATTATTTTGAATGTTGTATTTTTTCATGATTAATTTTTCATCGGTTTTTTCTTAATCAGTCCCCCTTTTAAATCTTTTATAGTGCTCATTACTACAAAGGCCTTTTTGTCAATTTTATCAATTTCGGTTTGTAATTTAGCCAGTTCTAGACGTGTAACAACGCAATAAATAATATCTTTTTCGTAGCTTTTATTATTTTTTCCAAAGCCTCCTCTACCGGCGTAAATTGTACATCCACGTCTTAATTCTTCTGTTAGCATAATTCTTAAGGCTTCATGTTCATTTGAAACAATTGTAACTCCAACATATTCTTCAACACCATCAACTACAAAGTCCACAGTTTTAGCTGCGGCTAAATAAGTTAGGATGGCATACAAGGCAGTCTCTATAGATAAAATATAAGCACCAAAAGAAAAAATAATAATGTTAATTAATAATAAAACGTCACCTATGGTAATAGAAAGTTTTCTACTTAAAAATATTGCTAAAATTTCTGTGCCATCAATAACGCTGCCACCTCTCATTGACATGCCAATTCCTAAGCCTAAAAAGAAACCTCCAAAAACTGCAATTAGTAGTTTGTCTTCTGTAATAATTGGATATTCAACAAAGTGAACTACAATAGCTAAAAGTATTATAGCTACAATACTTTTTACGGCGAACTTCAAGTTTATGGTTTTGGATGCTAAGAATAAAAAAGGGAGGTTTACCAATATTAATAAAATACCTAAATCAAGTCCTGAAATATTTTTTAATAAAAGTGATATACCTGTTGCTCCACCATCAATAAATTTATTGGGTAATAAAAAGCCATTCAAACCAAAACCCGCTGAAAACACCCCTATAATTATAAATACATATTCCTGAATTGCATGCGACAATTCTATTTGCAGGGTTCTAACAACAGGTAAAAGTTCTTTCTCTGTTAAATTATCCTTATCTTTTTTAGACTTAACTTTATTACGAGCAAAATCAAATAATATTTTAGTGAGGAATGGATTCATTATAATTTATTTCTAATTGTCTTTGCTCCAATTCAAAAAGAAAAACTTGATTTTGGCATTGTCAGGTATATGAGTTACTTCTATTTTTAAGCTTCTGTCAAATCTTAAATTAGCAGGAAGTTCCTTTTTATCAATAGTAAATGAAGCATTTAATTCATTAACAGTAATAACAATTGAATTGATTAAGTTGTCTATTCGGTTTATTTTATAATTACTCGCAATTTGCTCAAATGTACTTAACGTAGAAAGATTTTTGTCTGTTTTAAAACGAGGATCAATTACTTGGACGCTTTGAATATATGAAGTAGAATCTGATGCTCTACGAGGACTAATAATGAGTAATTTTTTTCCGCCTTTTTCAAAAATTTCAATATCATTAAAATTTCTAGTAAACTCTGTGTCATCAAAACCTTTTGCAATAGAGTCTTTTGAGTAAATCACTTCAAGGTCTTTAACTTGTGTAGAGTCTGTTAATAAACCAATATGCTGTTTACTAATTTGAAAAGGGTCTTGTTCTTTATTACAACTTGTAAATATGCAGGAAATAATGATTAGCGATAAGATTGATTTGTTCATGTTATAAAATGAAAATTATGAATTATTTAATTTATTGGATTTGTTTATTTTTTCATGACTTTAGTTAGAATACCAAATACGCTTCTAATAAAAGTGGCGCTTGTAAGAACTTTTACTACTGGGTTCATTGCCGTACTTCTTCTTCCTGAACTTGTAGTTCTAGATCTTTGTTTTGATTCGGCTTTTTCTAGCGCCTCTTTTTCCTGACGTGCTTTTTCTTTGGCCTCTTCTTCCTGAGCTTTATCTATTTTTTCATTGAGCATTTCATAGGCACTGTCTCTATCAATAGTTTCGTTATACTTTTTTACGAGTTTTGATTTAGACAAAAGAGAACTCAATTCTACATCTGTTAAAATATCCATTCGGCTCATGGGAGCACGCATCATGGTTGCTGCTAATGGTGTTGGCCTTCCTTTTTCATCAAGTGCAGATACTAAAGCTTCACCAATCCCTAAGGAGGTTAAGACTTCTGTAGTATTATAATATTCTGAATCTGGATAGTTTTGAGCAGCCAGTTTTATGGCCTTTCTGTCATTTGCAGTAAAGGCACGTAATGCATGTTGGATTTTTAACCCTAACTGACTTAACACAGCTTCAGGAACATCATTTGGATTTTGAGTTACAAAATAAAGCCCAACACCTTTACTTCTTATTAATTTAACAATACTTTCAATTTGATTTAAAAGTGCTTTTGAAGCTTCATTAAAAATTAAATGTGCTTCATCAATAAATAAAACAAGTTCTGGCCGGTCACTATCACCTTGTTCTGGGAAAGTCGAATAAATTTCGGCCAGCAAGCTTAACATAAAAGTAGAAAAAAGTTTTGGTCGGTCTTGGATATCTGTTAACCTAATAATATTTATATAGCCTCTTCCATTTTCATCAATTCTCAATAAATCTTGAACATCAAAAGAAGTTTCGCCAAAAAATAAATCCGCACCTTGTTGCTCCATTTCGACAACTTTACGCAATATGGCCCCCGTAGAGGCTGTTGAAATACGACCGTAGTCTGCCTCAAATTCTTCTTTTCCTTCTTGTGTTGCGTACTGCAATATTTTTTTAAAATCTTTTAAATCTAGAAGTGGCATTTTGTTATCATCGCAATATTTGAAAATAACAGCTACAATACCAGATTGAGCTTCGGGCAAATCTAATATACGCGATAATAAAACTGGCCCAAATTCACTAACGGTTGCTCGTAATCGTACACCATTTTGTTCCGATAATGTTAACACTTCAATAGGGAAGCTTTTAGATTCAAATGGAATTCCAATCTTCTCATGGCGTTCATCAATCTTAGGGTGGCCAGGACTTGGCTGCGCCAATCCACTTAAATCACCTTTTATATCCATAAGTAACACAGGAATACCTTTTTCGCTTAAGTTTTCAGCAAGAACTTGTAATGATTTTGTTTTACCAGTTCCTGTTGCCCCTGCAATTAATCCATGGCGATTTAAAGTTTTTAGTGGAATTTTTACATGCGCTCCCGTAATAGGCTCTCCATCTAACATAGCCGCTCCAACTGCAATAAAATCACCTTTGGTAACATTCCCTTCGTTTATATAATTTAAAAAGATTTCCTTTTTATCCATGTCATAAATTTTTTTATAAAAATAACTATTCCAAACTAATTCAAAGAAACAAGATTAATAAAAGTATTAACAGTTAGGTTTCAAAATAGTATCTTTGCCGACTATGAATAAAGAGATTCAAAAATTAGTTGATTTAGGAGAAATGCTTCCTTTAATGGAAGAGTTTTATACTATACAAGGAGAAGGTTTTCATAAGGGAACGGCGGCCTATTTTATTAGGTTAGGTGGTTGTGATGTGGGTTGTCATTGGTGTGATGTTAAAGAAAGTTGGAACGCTGATTTACATCCGCCAACGCTTTCTTCAAAAATTGTTGAAAACGCTAAGAAATATAGTGATACAGTTGTTATAACAGGGGGTGAGCCTTTAATGTGGGATATGACATTTTTAACGGCTCTTTTAAAGGCTGAAGGCATGAAGGTTCATATTGAAACTTCGGGGGCTTATAAACTAACTGGATCTTGGGATTGGATTTGTTTGTCTCCAAAAAAATTAAAATTACCAACAAAAGAAGTCTGTGAAAAAGCTCATGAACTTAAAGTGATTGTTTATAATAAAGATGATTTTCGTTTTGCGGAAGAGCAAGCTGCACGAGTAAATAAAAACTGTATTTTATATTTACAGCCTGAATGGAGTAAGCGAGATAAAGTAATTCCTGAAATTGTTGATTATGTTATGAAAAATCCAAAATGGAAAGTGTCTTTACAAACGCATAAATATTTAAATATTCCATAAAAAAAACGCCTTAAAATTTTAAGGCGTTTTTTTTAGCTTTAAAAATATTATTTAGTAAAAGGCACCATAATTCTTAAAGTGTCCCATCCTAAATGCATTTTTACGCCGTTATCTGACTCTTCAAAAGCAATTGAAAAAGCTTCTATTGGTTCTCCACTTTGAACTGGAACTGAAAGTCTGGCCACATCATTGGCTTCATTATAAAAATAAGAACCCCAAACATTTAAGTCTTTACTGATGATAACTGTCCATTCTTGGTCTCCAGGAATAGTATAAAAAGTATAAACCCCTGCTTTAATAAGTGTTTCGTTTAATTTCATATCAGTATACAAAGTTAATTCAGCTGCTTCATTAGCACCTGTGCGCCAAACTTTTCCGTTAGGAGCTAATTCACTTAATGATCTACCATTAAGCTGAGGTC
>JAHEDS010000038.1:7311-26302 GCA_024641135.1 Flavobacteriales bacterium | reverse complement strand
GTATTATCTTGAGTTATCGTGATTAGCGCCTCTACTTTTGTAGGCGCAACGGCGGTATCAAGAAAATCGAGATTATTAAGTTCATCATTAGTACAACTCCAAATAACCGCAATTACAAAGAACGTACTTAAAATATATTTTAATGTTTTCATATTTTTAATTTTATTTAGTAATTAGGGTTTTGTACTAATTTACTATTTTCTAATTCTTTATATGGAATTGGGAAAATTTCATTAGTTCCCGCTTTAAATCCTCTATCGGCTAATTTTGTTGCCAATAATCCTCTTCTTCTTAAATCGAACCATCTGTGCCCTTCTCCGGCCAATTCAATTCTTCTTTCGTTTAAGATAGCATCTAAACTTGCTGGAACAGAAGGCAAGCCAACTCTAGCTCTAACTGCGTCTAGTAATGCTTGTGCTCTTGCGCCAGAACCTCCTAAGGCTTCTGCTTCTAATAAATATGTGTCGGCAAGTCTAATAGCATAACTATTTTGTCTGTGATTTAACCACATATCGCCAGCGCCCGTATGTTCTTCTGAAACTAGTGGTGCGTATTTATTAAGGAAGTAACCTGTATCCAAATACCCTTTAGCATAAGATATTCTACCTTCTGCCTCTAAGGTTTTACAATCTAAAATAGTAGCTTCAAAACGAGGATCGTCTTTCATTAAGTCATATAACCCTGGTAATATTGGATTAAAACTCCAACCTGAAGAATATGCAGGAACTCCATCATTAGGGTCTAAATCTACATAACCTCTAGGTCCTACCATTGTACAAATCATATTTCCTTCATCATTATCAGCTCCCCAGTTACCCCAACCAGATAAACTTAGATTTGTATGGGAAATTTCTAAAATTGATTCTGTATTAAACTTGTTATCAATAACCCATAAATCTGCAAAATTAGCTAACAATTTATTGCCATATTGATTTGTTAGGCCTGGGGTTCCATTAACTTCTGCAAATTGAGTTGCAGCTAATGAATTTTTACCTTGTTCTAAATACACTTTTCCTAGAATTGCTTGTGCGGCTCCTTTGGTTAATCTTCCTAGTTCAGAGTTTGGAAGTATGGAAGGTAGACTAGGTATTGCCTCTATCAAGTCTGCCTCTATTTGCGCATAGGTGTCTTCTGGTGCTGCCTGAACAACATTATACATTTCCGACGGATTTACGGGTTCTGTAAATAGCGGAATGTTTTTAAACATTCTTACTAATATAAAATTGTAATAAGCCCTTAAAGCCTTAGATTCAGCCATATATCTGGTTTTAACCGCTTCATCCATAGGGATATCAGGCAATTTCTGAATCATTAAATTAGTTCTATAAACTCCTCTGAACTGATCAGTCCAAAATGAAGGGGCCATTGCTATTGCATTTATTGTATAATCTGAAAATATTTGCAATTGCATACCATCAGTTGAACCACCACCTCCAGCATAAAAATCATCAGACCCTGCATTCATGAAGGTAACCATGTTCTCAAATCCTCCAGAATTTTTTCGTAAATAATCGTATGCAGCAACAAGACCTGCAAAGGCTTCGTCTGCATTAGAATAATAATTGTCTGTTAAAAAAGTCCCTTTAGGCTCAACAGTTAGATAGTCTTCTGAGCAAGATAAGATAGTAACCAATACTATAAAGGATAGTACCGGAAACATATATTTAATTTTTTTCATAATACTTTTCATTTTTTTTAAAATTGTAAGTTAAGACCAAACATAAAAGATCTAGCTTGAGGATAGTATCCTTTATCTATTCCCATTACATTTCCACCAATTTCAGGATCGTAACCTGTGTATTTGGTTAAGGTAAGTAAGTTTTCTCCTGTGATGTACACCCTTAATTTTTGAGCTCCTATTTTATTCATTATGTCACCAGGTATTGTATATCCAAATTGAACCGTTTTAACTCTAACAAAATCTCCTTTTTCTAAATAATAATCAGAAAAATTACTAGTGTTTCCATTTGGATCTTGGTTTGTTAACCTAGGGATTGTATTTGTGCTTCCTTCACCTATCCATCTTCCTAAAACTGAAGTTTGATAATTTGCGTTAATTATGTCCAATCTTCTTAATCCTTGGAAAATTTTATTTCCAGCAACACCTTGAGTAAAGATCATAAAATCAAAGTTTTTATAATCAAGATTTAAGGTTAAACCAAATGTGTATTTTGGAAGCGGAGTTCCTAAAAATGTTCTGTCATCAGCATTAATTACACCGTTACCATCATTATCAACCCATTTAAAATCTCCAGGAACGGCATCCGGTTGAATTGGAGTTCCTGATGAATTTACATAAGAATTTACATCATCCATATTTTGGAAAATGCCATTTGTTTGATATCCATAAAATGAATTAATTGATTGACCAATTTGAATTCTAGTTACATCACCCATGTTTTGGAAACCTGCCCCACCACTAATGAAGTCTTTATCATTTCCTAAATAGACTACGTTGTTTTTAATATAGGAAACATTTCCATTGGCCGAAAAATTAAATTTACCAAAGGTCTTTCTATATCCTAATTCAAATTCAAGACCTGTATTTTCCATATCAGCGACATTTCCTAATGGACTTCCAGATGCACCTACATAACCAGGAATTTCAACTGGTTGTAATATACCTGTAGTAAGTTTAGTAAAGTAATCAAATGTTATATTGAAGTTGTTAAATAATCTTGCTTCAAAACCAACATTAGTTTGAGTAGTTTCTTCCCATTTTAAATCTGGATTATCTGGGGCATTTGGGCTATACCCAGAATAAATAGTGCCTGGATTTCCAAATGTGTAATTTCTTCCTCCGCCAACTAAAGCTAAATATCCAAAGTTCCCTATAGCGTCATTACCTGTTACACCGTATCCTCCTCTTATTTTCAATGAATTTACTACATTATTTTCTGGCCAAAAATTCTCTTTTGACGCCACCCATCCTGCTGAAAAGGATGGAAAAATACCAAATTTGTGATTTGCTCCAAATCTTGAAGATCCATCTCGACGAATAATTCCTGTAAATAAGTATTTCTCATCATAGTTATAGTTTAACCTTGAGAATAAAGAGGTTACTTTATGTTCTGTTCCTGTCCAAGTTCCTCCAACTTTTTGATCATCAGTAACAGGGAAGTTAAAACTAGCATCTTCACGGCTTGTTACAGGTAAGTCAAAATATGTAATATTAATACCACTTGAAAGGTCATCAACATAAACTCCTTGGCCTAACAGCAACGAAAAATCATGTAAACCCAAAGTCTTATTATATGAAACTGTGTTTTCTATATTCCAACCAAAGCCTTTACTTCTGCTTCTATATAATCTATTTTGTGTATTTACACTTGTTGCTTGTAAATAATATTCAGGAGTAAATGACTCATCTCCCCAATAAGATAGTTTTCCAGCTATTGTAGATTTGAAAATTAATCCTTCCATTGGTGTCACCTCAATAAATGCGTTACCTACAAAATCATCTGACCATCCGTAATTTCCTAATATTCTTTGAATATCACCTAAAGGATTGGTCATTTCTTGTCCTACCCATCTTGAAATACCATAAGGATTTCCATTTGCATCTCTAAACACATTCTGAGTACTGTAAGGAGCGCTATTAGCTTCAACAGGATCTGTAACAACCACTGGAGTTAAAGGATCTAAATTTATAGCAGAACTTAAAGGTCCTCCATATTCAGTATTTGTTCCAATTCCCATAGATTTTTTATGTGCATATCCTAAAGTTTGCCCAACTGTAAAATAATCGGATAACTTATGTGTTGAATTTAAACGTATATTTTTTCTATTGAACTGTGAAACTTGTGACATGACAATTCCTTCTTGGTCACTAATACCAAAAGAAGCATAGAACGTAGAAACATTATTACCTCCAGACAAACTAAATTCATGAGAAGATCTTAAAGCACTATCATTAAATATAACGTCTTGCCAATTTGTCCCAACACCTAAAGCAGAAACATCTTGGAAAATTATCGGACCTCCATCTGCTACAGATGCCTCGTTTAATACGGCTCCATATTCTGCCGCATTTAGTAATGAAAGTTTTTTAGAAGGTGCAGAAATTCCGGTAAAACCAGTATAATTAACACTTATTTTTCCTTGTTTTCCTTTTTTAGTTGTTATTATAATAACCCCACCTGCAGATCTCGCACCATAAATGGCAAGTGACGCAGCATCTTTTAAAACTTCAATAGATTCAATATCTGATTGATTTAAATATGAAATGCCTCCAGCATCAACAACAACACCGTCAATAACCCATAACGGATTATTATTTCCAAGAGTTGTAACACCCCTTACTCTAACAGTAGAAGACGATCCTGGTTGTCCTGCATCTGCAGCAATAAATACCCCAGACACTCTACCTTGAAGCGCTTGTTCTACTCTTAAAATTGGTAAATTTTCTAGATCTGCGGCTTTTACGCTTGAAATAGCTCCAGTAACCACACTCTTTTTTTGAGTACCATACCCAACAACAACCACCTCGTCTAAAGATTGTAAATCGGAAACTAAAACGACAGAAATCGAATTGTTCCCATTGATTGCAACTTCGACAGTTACATATCCAATATAGCTTATTACCAATGTTCCATTTGCAGGTGTTTCCAATTGAAATTTCCCGTCAAAATCAGTAATCGTACCTTTGGATGTGTTTTTTAATAAAACGCTAGCTCCGGGAACTGGCATTCCACTTTCATCATTAACTATTCCTTGAACAACAAGATCTTGTGCTTGTATATAAACAGTAAATAGCATTGATAAAATGCATAAAAAATGTAATTTTTTAAATTTCATTATCAATAGTTTTGAGTTAATTATTGTCAATTTAATGCTTATATTATAAAAATTACCGATTTTGTTTTCTACAAAAACACATCATATTATATTTTATTACACTACAATAACACATCATAAATATATTTAACTATCTTTATATCTGTGTTTTATTATTTTAAATAAATACTATTTGGTCTTATTTATAATACTACATTATAAAAATCA
Organism: Flavobacteriales bacterium; assembly: GCA_024641135.1. Taxonomy (GTDB): domain Bacteria; phylum Bacteroidota; class Bacteroidia; order Flavobacteriales; family Flavobacteriaceae; genus Yeosuana. Next base: position 21,298 of record JAHEDS010000038.1, on the reverse strand, counting down.
TAATTTAGCATAAATACTATATTCAAAATTTTGCTCTTGTGTAAACACAATTGATGTAAAACCTAATAATACCTATGAGATTAATAAGGCTTTTCTCCTTTACTTTATTCTTGTTAATTGGAACATTAGTCACCGTTGCGCAAATAAATGAGATTGGGATACCCAGAATAACCAATTATAGCAAGAGTGAATATAAAAGCGGAACACAAAATTGGGATATAGATCAGGACAAAAATGGGAACGTCTATTTTGCAAATCAAAAAGGTCTTTTACAATTCGATGGATTGTCTTGGTTTGTTTACAAAATCCCAAACTCTTCAGAGATACGCTCTGTTAAGGTTGATGATGCTTCGGGCAAGATTTATGTAGGTGGATATAATGAGTTTGGCTATTTTGAAAGTGATTTAAAAGGACGTCTAAAATATACTTCTTTATCCGATTTAATTTCTAATTCAAATTTTAACCTGTCTGATTTCATATGGAAAATACACCGATATAAAGATGAAGTTATTTTTCAGTCGTTTAATAGAACCTATATTTATAAAAACAATAAAATAATTTTATTACAAGCTCCAGATCGATTTCAGTTTTCATTTACTCTAGGAAATAAACTGTTTTTTCAAGATGTTACAAATGGTATTTTAGAATATAGAAACGGATATTTATACCCTTTGAGAGGGACGGATGTTTTAAACAATTCTGAAGTTTGGGGGATGTTTAAGATGCCAAACAATAAGCTTCTTATAGCAACTTTAGAGAATGGACTTTTTGTCTATGAAAACGAAAAAGTTATTCCTTGGAATACGGATGCTAATGCCTTTATTAAAAAAAACGGTTCGCTTGGAGGCGCTTCATTTAAAAATAATTTGTATGTCTTGAATTCCGTTTTAAACGGAATCATACTATGCGATTTAAATGGAAAAATTATACAACATATAGATGTCCAAAAAGGATTGGAAAATAACACAGTACTTAAATCGTTTATAGATGAAAAGAATGATTTATGGTTGGGTCTTGATAACGGTATATCGTTTATAAATGAAAACTCTCCCTTTACCTTTTTTAATACTAGTTATAACCTAAGTACCGTTTATGCATCTGTAGTACATGACGGTTTTTTGTATGCAGCAACCAATCAAGGGGTTTTTTATCATGAATTAAATAGTTCGTTTTTAGATAATACTTTTTCACTGGTCAAAGGAACAACAGCCCAGTCATGGAACATTCAAGTTATAGGAAATGAATTGGTTTGTGCCAACAATAATGGTGCTATAATAATAAAAGGAACGACAGCAGTAAAAAATTTAGATAGTCAGGGTTATTTTGAATTCAAAGAATCCCCTTCCAATCCTAATTTTGTAATTGGCGCAAATTATTCAGGGTTTTCTTTATTTGAAAAGACAGTAAGCGGATTAGAATTTATAGGAACGATAGAAGGTTTTAATAAATCAAATAACTTTTTTGAAATAGATAATTCGTTTTTATGGTTAAAAAGAGACCAATATCTTTATAAAATGACGTTTTCTGAAAATTATAGAAACTTTACATCCATAGATACCATTTCACAACTTACACCCTCAAAAGACAAGATTAACAGTTTGCAAAAAATAAATGGAATGGTTTGTTTTGAGAGTAACAATCGTTTTTACAAATACTCAAAAGAAGAAAATCGTTTTAATGAGGATATTAGATTAAGTGATTTGTTTAGTGAGTGCCCTCCTATAAGCTATGTGAAAGAAGACTCTTTTGGAAATTTATGGTATATGTCGGGTGAATCATTAGGTGTTCTTTTAAAAGACGAATACGGTAATTATAAAAAATTGCAAACAATATTTTTAAATTTAAAGGGTAATCTTGTAAATAATTATTTATCCATAAACTCATATGATCCTACCAACATATTTATAGGAACCACTAATGGTTTAGCTCATTTCGACTCAAAATTTGCTAATAATTTCGAAGCTAAACCGAAAGTATATATTCGAAGCTTTACGTTTTCCAAAGACACAATCATTAATGGCAATCCCCAAGAAAAGAAACGAGAATATACCATGCCTTATGAGTCAAATAATGTAAAATTTACGTTCTCTACTCCAGAATTTGAGAACGCACAAAACATCGTATTCGCTTATCAACTAACTCCCTTTGACAGTAATTGGTCCAATTGGTCAAATACATCAATAAAAGAATACACAAACCTATTAGAGGGTGATTATAGCATGAAAGTAAAGGTGAAGAACAGTTTTGGTGTAGAATCTGATGTTAGGACTTTAAATTTTACAATTATCCCTCCATGGTATAGACATTACTTCGCATATATTTCTTATTTCTTACTTTTTTTACTCACCATTTACATCATTTCGGTAATGATAAAAATTAGATATAAGAAAAAGGATTATTACAAAACCATTGAACAACAAAAAATCTATTTAGAAAAAGAATCAAAAATCAGGAGAGAACAATATGATTTAGAAAAGCAAATAGAAAAATTAAATAGGGACAAACTCAAAACAAAATTACATGCAAAAGACAAAGAGCTTGTAAATAATTCACTTCAGGTCGTTAAAAAAAACAAAATATTAAATGGCATTATTCAAAAACTTAAAAAAATGGAGCTGGATTCTGCAAGTGAAGCAACTAAAGCTCATTTCAACACCCTTAAAAAAAGTATTGCCAATGAAATAAAGGCAGATAATAGTTGGAAAGATCTGGAAAAACACATCAAAAATGTTCATTTTGAATTTTTAAAACGATTAGAAGAAAAACATCCTACAATCTCTCCGAGAGAACTTGATTTGGCAACCTATTTATTAATTAATATGTCCACCAAAGAAATAGCTGAAGTTATGAATATTTCGAGCAAAGGGGTAGAACTTGCTAGATACCGATTGCGCAAAAAACTAAGTTTAAAAAGAAATCAAAATTTAACAGGATACCTAATAAGTATATAAGCTCATTTCCCTTCCTTAACCCATATAATATGGTTGATATTTTCGTGAAAAAAGCCGTTAAAAAAAATAAAATCCCAGACAAAAATTAGACAATTGTAGAGATAGGTTTAAAAACAAATAATCGATGTATTAGATTTTGAAATTAAAATAAATGGAAATAATAAAAGTTAAATTAAAAGATCTTGAAAAATTAAGGGAAATAGGAATACAGACTTTTACCGAGACTTTTTCTTCAGAGAACAGCGAGGAAAACATGACGGAATATTTACAGAACAACTTGTCTGCCGAAAAACTACGAATTGAACTGAATGACAAAAATTCTGAATTTTACTTTGCTAAACATAACGGAAAAGTTATCGGATATTTAAAAGTCAATATTGGGGAATCTCAAACCGAAAGAAAAGTGAAAAACGCGCTTGAAATTGAGCGTATTTACGTGATAAAAGAATATTACGGTAAAAAGGTTGGACAATTTCTATACAACAAAGCCCTTGAATTAGCATTAGAGAAAAATTTAGAAAATGTTTGGCTGGGAGTATGGGAACAAAATCTAAGAGCCATAAGGTTTTATGAAAAAAATGGGTTTATAGTATTTGATAAACACATTTTTAAACTTGGAAATGACGAACAAACCGACATTATGATGAAAAGGAAATTGAATAAAAAAGCTAATAACTAAAACGGTATAAAATTAATTGCTAGTGCAAGCCAACTTATGAAAATTGCTGCCCCTTATTGCTTAGTGCGTATCTTACCTGTTTTTGTTTAGTTTGTTTTAACTAAATTAGTTACATGAATATGCAAGGAACCATTAAAGTTAAAATAGATAATTTAATATTCGATTGCCGAACAGACGGGGAAAAAGAAAATGAATTAGTGATTTTTTTACATGGTTTTCCCGAATCTTCATTTATGTGGAAAAAATTAATGTCTTATGTTTCCAAAATGGGGTTTTATTGTGTTGCTCCAAATTTAAGAGGCTATAGTAAAGGGGCTTGTCCAAAAGGCAGAAAGCATTACACATTAGATAAATTGTCTGACGACATTTTAAATATTTCAAAGTTTTTTAATAAATCAAAGTTTCATCTCGTTGGTCATGATTGGGGAGCGGCTATTGGCTGGAAAGTAACACATGATCATCAAAACGCAATTTTAAGTTGGACAGGAATTTCTGTTCCGCATTTACAAGCTTTTGGAAAAGCAATTGCAGATAATAAGGAACAACGGAAAATGAGTCAATATATAAAAAACTTTCAATGGCCATATCTTCCTGAAATTCAAATTAGAAAGAACGATTTTAGACTATTTAAAAAACTATGGAAGTATAGTGATTCAAATGAAATAGATGATTATTTAGCGATTTTTAAAAGCTCAAAACAACTTACGGCCTGCTTGAATTATTACCGCAGCAATTATAAACAATTAAAGAAAGCTTCAAAAAATAAAATCCTTGGAGACATACATGTCCCAACATTATTTATATGGGGAAATAAAGACGTTGCAATAGGTTCATATGCTGTAAATGAAAGTCATCAATACATGAAAAATGAATACGAGTTTATAGAATTAGATTCAGGGCATTGGTTAATTCAAACGGACTACCACAAATTACAAAAAGCCATTTCCAATCATATTTTAAAAAACAAGGAGTAGTGAAATTAATCACAATTGCTGGTATATAGACAAAAAGACATATATTATATTTTTCAACGAAGATTAAACATCAATACATAACGAATAAAAAAACATGAGAAATTATTATTTAATAGTACTTCTTATACCAACGGTCTTATTTGGCCAAAGCACTAAGAAAGACAGTCTTTGGTTACCTTTAAAGCCTTTTATAGGACAATGGCTAGGCGAAGGTGGTGGCGAACCAGGGACAGGAATATATGAGCGAAGCTATTATTTCATTTTAAACAAAAATTTTATTGAAATTAAAAACAAATCGACCTTTCCACCTACGGAAAACAACCCAAAAGGAGAAGTTCATGAGGACATTGGATATTTCAGTTATGACAAAGCACTTAAAAAATTTAAGTTACGTCAATTTCATATAGAAGGTTTTGTAAATGAATATGTGCTTGATAGTATTTCAGCCGACAATAAAACTATTGTTTTTAGAACGGAAACCATTGAGAATATACCCGAAGGTTGGAAAGCAAAAGAAACTTACCAACTGATTAACGAGAACGAAATTGAAGAGACATTTGAATTGGCAGAGCCCAACAAAGACTTCTTTGTGTATTCTAAAGTGAAACTTGTCAGACAAAAATGACCCATAGAGGGTTTAGATGGTTTCTATAATTATCGCTCCTATCTTGCTGGTTTCCCTTTCCGTTTTTATTTGCTAAATTAGTTGTTTAAACAGAAAACTAATCTTATACAAACACCTTGTAGCTAATTTATACCGTATATAATGACTAAAAATATTAAAGTTGCAGCAGCTCAACTTTCACCAGTATTTCTAAACAAGGAAAAAACTGTTGAAAAAGCCTGTGAAGCAATTTTAGAAGCAGGCGAAAAAAATGCTAGATTAATTGTTTTTCCCGAGGCTTTTATCTCTGGCTACCCAGATTGGGTTTGGCTTATCCCAAATAGTAAAGGGGCGGATTTAAATGATCTTTATTTAAAACTTGTTGAAAATGCTGTTTCAATTCCCGACGACACAACAAATAAGCTTTGTATAGCTGCAAAAAAAGCTAGAATTAATGTTGTGATTGGTGTGCATGAGCGTAATACCGAAACCAGTAACGCTAGTTTGTTTAATAGCTTACTTTTTATTAACGACAAGGGGATGATACTAGGCAAACACAGAAAACTAATTCCAACTGGCGGAGAACGTCTTATATGGTCTCAAGGAGATGGCAGTAGTTTGTGCGCTTATGATACGTCTGCGGGTAAAATAGCGGGGTTGATTTGTTGGGAAAACTTTATGCCCTTAGCTAGAAATGCCATTTACGAGTTAGGAACTCAAATATTAGCAACCCCAACTTGGGATAAAAGCCCCAACTGGATTCAATCAATACAGCATATTGCAAGAGAAGGCGGCCTGTTTATAATAAGCGCTTGCATGGTTTTAAAAATAGATGATATTCCTGACGAGTATGAGTTTAAAAAACTTTATCCAGAAGGAAGAGAATGGATTAATGTTGGTAATAGCTCTATAATTGGCCCGAATGGAAACATTATAGCGGGGCCTTTGGAAGCAGAAGAAGGTGTTTTATATGCAGACATCAATCTACAACAAATTATAAAAGCGAAACGAATGTTTGATGTTGTAGGACATTATTCAAGGCCCGATGTTTTTTCATTTAATGTAAAAAACAAACCAAATTAAACGTCATTGCGAGAAATAAACAATTTTACAAAAAATGAAACTATTTAAGGTTATTACAGTATTTGTGGTATTTGCTATTGTAAACTTATTACAAGCCCAAGAAATAAAACCAACGGATGTAAAAAGTGTTATGGAAAAAGTGGCCGACTGGCAAATACTACATTATAACGAGGTGTATAGCTGGGATAAAACACCCCACCACCCATTAGACTGGACAAATGGTGCTTTGTATGTTGGAATGGTAAAATGGGCTGCCATGGCAAATGACGACAAATATTACAACTGGCTCAAAGAAATTGGGGACACGTATGAGTGGAAATTATACCATCGCAAATACCACGCAGACGATCATACGGTAGGACAATTATATCTAGAGTTGTACAAAAAGTACAGAGATAACCGCATGGTTGAACCTACAAAAGAGCAGTTCGATTATATCTTATTGCATCCTGCAAAAACATCATTATTATGGGAAACCCCTTATCATCAATCGCGATGGAACTGGTGTGATGCCTTGTTTATGTCGCCTCCAGTTTGGGCAAAGCTTTACAACATCACTGGAGAAAAAAAATATCTCGATTTTATGATAACTGAATACAAAGCAACAACCGATTTTTTGTTCGACAAAAATGAAAATCTGTATTATCGAGATGGGAGTTATAAAGGTAAATTAGATAATGGCACTAAAATATTCTGGTCAAGAGGTAACGGTTGGGTATTTGCAGGACTCACCAATATTATGAACGAATTGAACCCCAAAAGCAAAGAATACAAGTATTTTTTAAAAATATACAAAAAAATGGCTCATAAACTGCTTGCCATTCAAACCCCTGAAGGGCACTGGTCAATGAGTTTGTTGGGGCAAGCATTTTATCCAACTCCTGAAACTAGCGGATCCTCTTTTTTTATTTATGGTTTGGCTTGGGGAATAAATAACGGTATTTTAGACAAAGTAACTTATGGCCCAGCAGTACAAAAGGGATGGAACGCCATGGTTAGTTATGTTACCACCGAAGGCATGCTGGGTTATGTGCAACCCATAGGGGCTGGTCCGGGAAAAGCCTGGGCAGACCAAACAGAAGTGTACGGAACAGGAGCGTTTTTAAGTGCGGGTTCAGAAGTATATAAATTGTATGGCGGAAACTAATACTTTAAGTTTAAAACTCGATTTAGACAATTTAAAGAATTAAAGTGCAAAATTAAAAAATGAAAGTAACAAAAGAACACAACGAACGTATTGCAAAATTAACTTTTGCTTCTGTTTATCCTCACTACTTGACAAAAGTGGAAAAAAAAGGAAGAACACAAGAAGAGTTGCAACAGGTAATTGAATGGCTGACTGGTTATAATAAAAATATAATTAAAACGCTTATTGATAAGAAAGTAACCTTTGAAACGTTTTTTCAAGACGCTAAGTTAAACTCAAACGCACATCTTATAACTGGTGTTATATGTGGTTATCGCATAGAAGAAATTCAGCACCCCTTAACTCAACAAGTAAGATATTTGGATAAATTAGTAGACGAACTGGCAAAAGGGCGTAAAATGGAAAAAATTTTGCGCGATGTAAAACCGAACATTATTAAAAAATAAAACTAACTACAACACAACAAAAAATTTAACTCAATAAGTCTTCAAATAATTATTGACTATGTCGTTGAAAGAGTACAGATATCCAACAAAATGTAAATAAAAACACAAATTATGACTCACTTTTTAATTATTGGACCTTGGCAGATTATTCTAATATTAGTTGTATTGTTTCTAGGAATTATATCAACAGTCATTGCTCTTGTAGATATTTTAAGAAACGAATTCATCGGAAACAATAAAATTGTTTGGGTGTTAGTAGTTTTATTAGGTAATTTTTTGGGAGCTATTTTGTATTTCTTAATAGGAAGAAATCAGAAATTAGGTCCAACTAGTACTATTGATTCGAAATGATTCGAAATTTGTTAAGTTAATTAACGCCTTTAAGTAGTTGGTGTTTCCCTTTAAAAGCCAATTACCCATGTCACTAACATTTTATTAAAAACACAATAAATGAATAGATTTCAAATATTATTAATCATCGGTTTTAGCATTTTTGTTCAACAGTTTGCCACTTGCCAGATTAACCAAGCCAATGAATTTTTACAAAAAGTTGGCGCTTTAGATAGCATATACTCAGAAAGCTTAAAAGAACATAGAGCCTTTTATATTCAGCTGCCTGCAAATTACAACCCGAATAAAAATGAGAAATACCCCGTTGTTTATGTATTAGATGGAGAGGTTTTACTTCCAACAGTCAATAATGTACTTGGTTTTTATAGTGGTGGGTTTACCCCCGAAATGGTTATTGTTGGTATTTCCAATACTAACAACAGAACTCGAGATTTAACCACTTCAAAAATTAATGAAAAATATGGAATGCCATTTAATGAAGAAAATGGTGAAGCTAATAATTTCAGTAAGTTTATAGAAACAGAACTTATTCCATATATAGAAAAAAAATACCCGGTAACTACTTTTAGGACATTAATCGGCCATTCCTATGGAGGGTTATTTGTTCTTTATACATTAATCCATCATCCTCAATTATTTTCCAATTACGTGGCCATTGACCCAAGTCTTGATTGGGATAATCAGAAATTATATTTAGAAGCTCAAACAAAAATGCCTGACAGCAACTATAATGGAAAATCCTTATTTATGTCGTTAAGCGGGCAATTACATTGGCAAAATCCAGAAGTAACCATCGATAATGTCATGGAAGACACATCCGAATTTACCTTGTTTTCCAGATCTAATATTGCCTTTTCAAATATGGTAAAACAAAACAGCAAAAACGGTTTGGCTTATGATTGGAAGTTTTACCCAAAAGATTTACATGGCACTGTTCCTTTTTCATCAATTAAAGATGGTTTAATATTTAATTTTGAATGGTATCAATGGGAGAATACCAATAAATTTAATTCGCCGGAAACATCAAAAAATGAATTGTTTGATATTATAACTTATCGCGCCAAAAAACTTGAAACGTATTTTAACTATCCCGTTCCTCCCTATCCTGAAGAGATATTAAACACCCTTGGGTATATGAGTTTAGATATGGAACAAACTGAAAAAGCAAAAATGTATTTTGAGTTTGCCATTCAGTTTTACCCAAATAGTGCCAATTCATATGATTCTATGGCAGATTATTATGAACGAAAGAATGATTTCGAAAATGCCTTGAAATTTGTTACTAAAGCCTTTGAATTAAATAATGAGGCTTATTACGCAGAAAGAATCAAAACGCTTAAAGAAAAAAATAAAGGCTAAGAGAGCACAAAATTAGTTTATAAAATAGCCTGTATGAATTTTTCCACACACAATGAAATCATCAATTTATGTGCTTTATTTGGAGGTTTTTAGTAGATTGGTCAAACTCAAAAACCAGTTTAATTTTAGGTGCTTTCGTTTTTGTTTTGGTTGTGGAAATTGCTTTTAGAATTTTGAAATCAAGTACCTAAAAAAGACCTATTTACAAACGCGCCTTTACTAATTTTAATACTAAATGATAAAATCAAGTTCTGCTTTTTCAGATTCAAAACAACATTTCAAAATTCTTGATGCCCTTCGTGGCGTGGCAGCAATAGTTGTTGTTTTATTCCATGTGTTAGAAGTTTATTCTGGTGGGGACCATACTAAACAGTTTATTAATCATGGTTATTTGGCAGTAGATTTTTTCTTTATGCTGTCTGGTTATGTTATGGCTCATGCTTACGACGACCGATGGGACGTGATGTCTTTAAAAGATTTTTTTAAACGCAGAATTATACGACTACACCCAATGATTATTCTTGGAATGACCATAGGTGCTTTGTGTTTTTACTTTGGCGAATCTGCGTATTTTCCAAAAATAGCAGACACTTCATTTTGGCAACTTCTTTTGGTTACGGTAATTGGCTACACCTTAATGCCAATTCCTCCATCAATGGATATAAGAGGATGGAATGAAATGCATCCCCTTAATGGGCCATCCTGGTCTTTGTTTTTAGAATATATTGCCAATATTCTGCATGCTTTGGTTTTACGTAAATTATCAAAAGTCATGCTTTCGGTCTTCGTTATTTTAGCAGCATTTGCTTTAATACATTTAGCTGTAACGAGTCCTACCGGTGATATTATTGGGGGTTGGTCGGTTGAGGTAGAACAGTTAAGAATTGGTTTCACCAGACTTTTGTTTCCATATATGGCTGGTATGTTACTGCGCAGAATGGTAAAAATAACCTCAAATAAAAACACGTTTTTTTGGAGTAGTTTATTATTAATCCTTTTTCTTAGCTTTCCAAGATTAGGCGGTTATGACCATCTTTGGGCAAACGGATTATATGATGCTCTGTCTGTAATAATTATTTTTCCAGTTATTATTTACTTAGGGGCTATTGGTAACATTAAAGGCGCCTTTACAAATAAAGCATGCACGTTCTTAGGAGATATATCTTACCCTATTTATATTATTCATTTCCCATTTGTTTACATATTTTATGCCTGGGTAACCAACAATAACATTCCTATTGGTCAAGGCGTTTTGGTAGGGATAGGCGTTTTAATATTTACTTTAATACTGTCTTATGCGGCATTAAAATTATATGACGAACCTATAAGGAAATGGTTGGCCAAACGGTATATGACGTTAAACAAATAAAGAGCGCTTTTCGACATCTATTTACTAAAAAACTTTACCATCTAAATCTATTATAAGGTATTTAATCTATAAGTCTTCAATATGTCTTGAAATTAAAATAAAGTTTCCTTACTTTCACAAAATAACTTTTAAATCCCTCAATTTTGAAACACATTACTTTTAAAATTTTGGTTTTGGCATCTGTTTTTTTTATTGCATCTTGCTCAACAACAAAAAAAACAGCAAAATCAAAATCCACTTCAAGCGAGAGCACGGATGCAAAACCGGCTAAAAAACCCGACAAAGATGCTATTCAACCTTATGATAAGGTTATCACTAAAGCAGCAATCTCCGATCCGGGTTTATTCACCACTCATCAAATAGATGAAGATTTTTTTTATGAAATTCCAGACTCGCTTTTCGAGCGCGAAATGCTTATGGTTACACGTATTGCTAAAACTGCTAATGGTATTGGTTTTGGTGGCGGAAAACAAGACGAACAAGTATTGCGTTGGCAAAAAAAGGGCAAAAAAGTACTGCTTCGTATCGTTTCGTACAATATTGTAGCCTCAGATTCACTTCCTATACATGAGGCCGTTGTTAATTCAAATTTTGAACCTGTGCTGTTTTCTTTTCCAATAAAAGCCTTTGGTAAAGATTCATTAAGTACTGTGATTGATGTAACTCCTTTATTTACAAAAGACGTTAAACCTTTAGGTTTCCCAGAAAGCAGAAGAAAAGGCTATAAAGTTTCTCGTTTAGATAATGATTTATCTTATATTGAAAGTATAAAAAGCTACCCTTTAAACATTGAATCGCGCCATGTAAAAACCTATGCTGCCGGCGAACCGCCTTCAAATTCTGAAACAGGAAATATTTCTTTAGAAATGAGTAATTCTATGATTTTATTGCCTAAAGAACCTATGAAACGCCGTATGGAAGACGAGCGTGTTGGATGGTTTACAAGTAGACAAATTGATTATGGTTTAGACGTTCAAGAAAGTAAAACCCTTACTTATTTAGATAGATGGCGTTTAGAGGTAAAAGACGAAGATGTTGAAAAATTTAAACAAGGTGAATTAGTTGAACCTAAAAAACAAATTGTTTATTATATAGACAGAGCCACTCCTGAAAAATGGCGTAAATATATTAAAGAAGGTATTGAAGACTGGCAAGTTGCTTTTGAGGCAGCCGGTTTTAAAAATGCCATTATAGCAAAAGACCCTCCAACAAAGGAAGAAGACCCAGATTGGAGCCCTGAAGATATTCGTTACTCTGTTGTACGTTACCTAGCGTCTCCAATTCCAAACGCTAATGGTCCTCATGTGAGCGATCCAAGAAGTGGTGAAATTTTAGAAAGCGATATCAACTGGTATCATAATGTAATGAGTTTATTGCGTAACTGGTTTTTTGTTCAAACAGCAGCTATTAATCCGGAGGCACAAGGTGTGGCTTTTAAAGATGAAGTTATGGGGCGTTTAATTCGTTTTGTGTCTTCTCACGAAGTTGGCCATACACTTGGATTACCTCATAATATGGGAAGTAGTCCTGCATACCCTGTAGATAGTTTACGTAGTGCCAGTTTTACTAAGAAATTCGGAACTGCTTCTTCAATAATGGATTATGCCCGTTTTAACTACGTGGCACAACCTGGAGATAACGATGTGGCTTTAATGCCAAATATTGGTGTATATGATAAATATGCTATTTCCTGGGGTTACAGACCTATTTTAGAAGCAAAAACACCAGAAGACGAAAAGAAAACTTTAGATAGCTGGATTTTAGAACATGCCGGCGACCCTATGTATCGTTTTGGAAAACAGCAAAGCGATGTTATTGACCCAAGTTCGCAAACCGAAGATTTAGGTGATGACGCCATGAAAGCCAGCCTGTATGGTATTGCCAACCTCAAACGCATTGTACCTAATTTAATTACATGGACCGCAAAAGACGGGAAAGATTATGACGATTTGGAAACCATGTACGGCCAGGTAATAGGGCAATACAACCGTTATATGGGTCATGTTACTGCCAACATAGGAGGAGTTTACGAAATCTATAAAACCTATGATCAAGAAGGGGCTGTGTATACACACGTTGCAAAAGACAAGCAAAAAAGAGCGATGAGTTTTCTTCAGGAACAATTGTTTGAGACCCCTAATTGGTTAATTGACGAAAACATTTTAAATAAAATAGAAAACGCTGGAAATGTAGAACGTATTCGAGGATTTCAAACACGTGCTTTAGAAAACCTTCTTGATTTTGGAAGAATGGCTCGTATGAGTGAAAACGAAACTATAAATAGCAAAAATGCTTACAGCCTGTTAAATATGATGCAAGACTTAAGAGCTGGTATTTTTAGTGAATTAAGCCGAGGAAAAGCTATTGATATGTACCGAAGAAACTTGCAACGCTCTTATATTGACCGCATGAACTATCTAATGACCAAAGAGCAAGAACCTGTTCCTGCCCAATATAGACGTTATGTTACCCGAACTAATGTTGATGTTAGCCAATCGGATATTAGGGCTGTGGTTAGAGCTGAATTAAAATCATTACAAAGATCTATTAGCGCAGGGTTAAGCCGAACTTCAGATGGAATGACGAGAATTCATTTACAAGATGCCTTAGAGCGTATTGATGCCATCTTAAATCCTAAAGGTTAATAATCTTTATTCCTATTAAACTCAAAAAGAGGAAAATGATATCATTTTCCTCTTTTTTTTAAAAAAAGCGATCTTGCTTAGGGTTACAAGGGGCCCTTTTAATTTATGATTGCGCAGCCAATACTCTTTCCGGAGTAATTGGCATTCGGTTTACCCTGGCTCCACATGCGTCAAAAACAGCATTGGCAATAGCCGCACCTACACAAATAATAGCGGGTTCGCCTCCACCTTGCGCTTTGGCATCCATTTTATCTATAAAGACACATTCTATTTTTGGTGTTTTTGAAAAGCGCGTAATTTCATAACGATTAAAATTAGTTGTTAACATTTCACCACCATTAAACTCTATTTCTTCGTATAAAGCATAGCCAATACCCAT
>JAHEDS010000038.1:0-7211 GCA_024641135.1 Flavobacteriales bacterium | reverse complement strand
GCAGCTGTTCGGAAATTATCGTACATAAACTCTTCTTTTCTGCTCCATACCAATTGAACTGGTTTACCACATAATTTAGCAATGGTTGCGGCCTCAACAGATTGTTGGCTATTTGATTTTCCGCCAAAACCACCTCCTAAAAATATTTGTTTTACATGTACTTTCTCTAAAGGCATCTGCAAGGCTTTAGCAACTGAAGAGCGCGTACCAAACGGACTTTGAGTAGAGGCCCATATAGTTAGTTTATCTCCTTCAAAATAACAGGTAGCCACATGAGTTTCGATAGATGCATGTGCTTTATATCCGTCATGATAGGTTGCTTCCTTATAAAAGGACGAAGCTTCTTTGCCTTCTTGTAAATTTCCTTCTTTTTCAAATACTTTATTTTCGCGAATAGTATCTTCTAAATATTGAAAAATTGTTTCTTGATTTGCCATGGCTGCAGGAGCATCCCAAGTTACCTGAACACTTTTCGCTGCAAGTTTAGATACTTCTGGGTCACTATGGACCACAGCAACCAAATTGTCTTTTTCCACTAATTGTGCTCCAGAAAAATCAGACAATTTTGAGGCGTCGACTTTTATTTTTTTAGAACCAAAAACTTCCGGTCTCACAATAGTAGCATGCACCATTCCTGGCAAAAGAATATCGCCCGAGTATTTTGCTTTTCCAGTAACCTTAGCTTCTGCATCCAAACTCCTAATGGGTTTGCCTATTACTTTAAAGTCTTTAGCTTTTTTTAATTCGGGCTTTTTGGTTAAGCTTCTAACTATCTTTTTGCCTCTTGTTAATTCGGCATACGATACCTTTTTAGAGGCGTCGTTTTTATCTATAACCAACCCATTTACTACTTCTAGCGAAGATTTATCTAATCCTAAATTTTCCGAGGCCAGTTCAAGTAAAACTTCTCGTGCTTCGGCAGCCGCAGCTCTTAAAACAGGATCAATAAAACGTGTGGTTAAAGAACCCCAAGTACCCGCATCATAAGGGCACAGCTCTGTGTCGCCCATTACCATGTCTACATCATATATTGAGACTTCCAATTCCTCTGCTACCACCTGTGCCAGCGATGTAATAATTCCTTGTCCCATTTCAATTTTACCCGTAAAACAGTCTACCCTGCCATCTTCTTTTACACGCAGGTAGGCATTAAAATCAAGTTCTTCCAGCGGCTGCCCATCTTGTGCAAAGAGGGAGGTAAAGGACATTTCTCCTAAACAAAACACAACCACTACACCTCCTCCTAAGTTTTTTATAAATCGTCTTCTACTATATCCTGTTTCGTTCTTAATTACTGATTTCATAACTTCACGGTTTTAAGCATTTCTTTTCCTGCGGTTTGTATAGCGTCTACAATACGGTTGTAAGCGCCGCATCGACATAAATTGGATTCCATTCCTGTTATAATTTTTTCTCGGCTTGGATTGGGGTTTTTCAACAAAAATCCATAGGCATTCATAATCATTCCAGAAGTGCAAAAACCACACTGTAAGGCATCATGAGAAATAAATGCTTCCTGTACTGGGTGCAATTCCCCATTAACACTTAGTCCTTCTATTGAAATAATTTCTTTACCGTCTATATCCTCTGCAACCATCATACAAGAACGAATAGGTTCTTTATCAACAAGTACCGTACAGGCGCCACATTCTCCAACGCCACAACCGTATTTTGTGCCTGTTTGCTCTAAATAAATTCGAATGATTGTTAGTAAGGGTTCTTGGCCTTGCACTTCTAGAGATATTGGCTTGCCATTTAAAGTGAAATTAATCTGTTTCATCTTTTACTGGGTTTATGAGTTTGATTGAATTAGGTGTATTTTTCAATCTAAAAAAATTCTATTCAAGTTAAGGAATAAATGTCAAATTGAAAAATGCTTAGTATTCAAAGTCCTCTTAATATTTAATCTTAATATAATACGGATAACATAATGATGGTATTATCCCGTAAATAAACCCAAATAAAGAGTATATTGGTACACATATAACTAGTTGTAAATTATTTAAAAGAATCTTACTATGAATAAATTAAAGTTTACGAAAGACAAAGGTTCTGATTTTTATAAAGAGCTAAACGAAAGAATTGAACACTACTTTGCGACAAAAAATATTCCAAAAACCGGGAATGAAATAATGGTATTTAAAATAATCATGTATTTCAGTCTTGACATATTATTTTTTGGACTTATGATTACAAGTAATTCCATTTTAGGATTTTACACCTTTTACCTATTAATGGGACTCTCTATTTTATTAACTGCATTTAACATATCACATGACGCATCTCATGGAGTTGCTGTGAAAAATAAATTTTGGAATAAAGTTTTATTTTCTCTGAGTTTTAATCTCCAGGGAAACAATGCATATGTATGGGGTAAGAACCATACTGAATCTCATCATTTATATACTAATGTTGAGGGAAGCGATATTGACGTTCTTAACAACCCACTTCTCCGAATGACTTCTTCCCAACCACTAAAACCCTTTCACAAATATCAGTACTTATATGCACCAGTATTAAGCTTGTTGTATTCTATCAATTGGTTTTTTATTCGTGAATTTTTGATGTTGTTTCGAAAATCTAGTAGAACAATCACTATAAATATGCCTATTATTGAGGTAGTAAAGCTCATATTGTTTAAGTTGATTTACATAGGCTATATGTTCATTTTACCATTGTATTTATTGCCTTTTGGGTTCTATCATGTTCTTTTGGTTTTTATTCTAAATCATTTTATGGTGTCCATTATTTTTACAAGTGTATTAGGTGTTTCTCATTTATCTGATTTTGTAGAACACCCTATTCCAGATAAAGATGGAAGATTGTCAATTAGTTGGCCAACTTTACAAATGTGCACTTCTGTTGATTACTATGCTAACAGTACTTTTTTGAATTGGACTTTAGGAGGATTTAATGCGCATGCCATGCATCATATTTTGCCAAACATAAGTCATGTTCATTATCTCAATATTCTCCCTATTTTTATAGAAACAGCAAATAAGCATGGGGTGAATTATATGAACATGTCCTATAGCCAAGCTTATAAAGCTTATTATAGATTTCTATACAAAATGGGACATCAACAAACTTTAACACCTCTTAAGTATGAAGGCTAAGCATCTTAATATTCCTTCAGATAAAGATTTGCATAAATCCATACTTCATCAAATCAAATCAACGTTAGATATGGATAAGAGGAAGGCAATTCAATATTTTATTCTAAAAGCAATATTTTACATTAGTATTACGGCTTTAAGTTATGTATGTATTTTCCTTATAACGAATCCATTTTTGTTTATATTGAATTTTATTTTTTTTGGATTCATAGCAGTTTTACTTTGTTTTAATTTTGCACATGACCTTAGCCATAATGCCATTTTCAAGAAGCCTTTTTGGGACAATATGTTTTTTGAGTTTATATACACCTTGGTAGGAGCGCATCCAGAAGCATGGAAAAATAGACACATACATTCGCATCATTTTGCACCAAATGTTGAGCATTTTGATACAGACTTAGCTATAACAGGGTTAATAAGAGTATTACCTAATGGTAATAAGAAATGGTACCACAAATATCAACACATATACGCCACCTTTGCATATATGTCGTATTCCTTTTATTGGGTATTTATAAAGGACTTTGTTGTGCTTAAACAATTTGCTCCAGAAAAAGCTAAAAAACAAATTAGATACTATTTAACATTTATTTTACTTAAATCGTTTTACATAATCTACTTATTGATCTTACCAATACTCTTTTCACAACAATCTCCGTGGATTGTTATAGTCGCCTTTCTTGCTATGCATATGGTACAATCTGTTTATACACTTTTCACTTTTTTTATTACACATCATGTAGACAGTTCAAACTATCCAATTGCTAATAAAGAAGGCTTAATCAATACTTCATGGTTTATGAATCAAATAAAAAGTTCAAACGATTTTTATCCTTTTAGTAATGTGGCTAACTTCATTTTTGGTGGAGTAAATAATCATATTGCACATCACCTATTTCCCCATATCAGCCATTATTATTACCCAAAATTAAATCGGATATTGTATAGCGCTCTTTTGAAAAAAGGCATTTACCCTAATCAAACAACCTATTTAGGTGGTATTATTTCACATTTGAAATTATTAAAAAAAAGAGGTGCTACATTATAAAAACAATTTACAACAATGTATAAACGCAATTAAAACGCGCGTTTATACTAACCGTTGTGCTTAATATTTCTCAAAACAGATTCTTTTCACAATTTTGCCATTGGCCTGTAATATTTCAAAATTTAAGCCACTAACCAATAAAAAGAACACAATTGAGTAGCGATTTTTACAAAACATCCATTTTACCATTTGCAGGAATAATCATCAAATTATGTCGAGCGTATACCAATTCGCAAGAGGATTTTGAAGATTATTACCAAGAAGTGTGTTTACAAATTTGGAGGAGTAAAGACAACTTTCGAGAAGAATCTCAATGGAGCACTTGGGTGTATAGGGTTTCATTAAACGTTTGTTTAACCTTACTTAAGAAAAAGAAAAATAATGTTCAACATTTTGTGTCGGATTCTCTTACTGTTGAAGAAACCGAAAGCAACTTCGCGTTTTCAGATGAATCCCTGAATTTATTATACGATGCTATTAGAAAACTATCGGAAATAGATAGAGCAATTATTATGCTTTATTTAGAAGAAAAATCACAAAAGGAAATTGCTGAAATTATAGGAACAAATCCTAATAATATTGGTGTACGTGTTAAAAGAATTAAAATTAGATTAAAAAAAATATTAGATGGAAAAATCAATTGAAAGTATATGGAAAGAAGGTTTTCTAAAAAGTGATGCATTAGTTGCACCAAAAATAAATAACCTATACAGCCAAAAATCAATTCATATCATTGATAAATTTAAAAGAATGTTTAAAATAAATTTAATTGCAATTGTTGCATTCTCGTTTGTCTTTTTAATAGTATCGTTTTTTGTGGGAATACCAATAACAGGAGTTATGTTTTTTGCTACCCTTTCTGTGCTTGTATTTATTAATAAAAAATTATTAAATGGTTTAGATAAAATAGATAAAGGTGTAAGTAGCTATCAATATTTAAAGACATTTAATGAGTGGATAAAAAAGCAGATCGCAATCAATAAAAAAATATCAACATTTTTGTACCCAATTATATTTATTTCAATGGTTTTAGGCTTTTGGTTTAAAGATGCTGAAGGTATGCCATTAGGAGAAAGGTTGGTAAATGAAATTCTAATAGGTTTTCCTGATATCTATTTAATATATGGAATCCCACTAATAGGTATCGTTATCGCATTATTAATTTTAGTTTTACTAGCATTTTTTGGGGGTAGAATTTATAAATGGGATTTAAACATTGTCTACGGAAGAGTATTCAAAAAACTAGAAGAATTGATGACTGATATAGAAAGTTTAAGAAGCTAAACACCTCTTAAAAAGAACGTGATTATGAAGCTTTTTAAAAAATTTCAAAAAAAATAAGTTTTAGGTGTAATATTTTTTGTTAACGGCCACTAACCAAGAAAACACTAAAAATTATGACACTAAAAAATGCATTTAACTTTTTTGAAAGATTAGTAGCTGAGACAAGTAGAAAATCTGAGATAAAGGTCTACCAAGAATTTATTCAAATTATAACTAATTTAGAAAAGAAAAATTTATCCGAAAATGAAATTCAATCTATAGAAACAGAGTTGGATAATTTAAATTTGAAATCAAATCCTGAAAACAGGAAAATATATTTTAAGAAAACACTTGGTGATTTTAAAAAATATTTAAAAGATACTTTTTCCATTACGCCTAAAGGATATTACACAAATTTATATGGCGGTTTAGGATTAGTATTTGGTTTACTATTTGGAGTTGCAATTTTATCTAACCTAGAACGCTCATTGGGTATTTCTCTAGGTTTAATTGGTGGAATGGTAGTTGGTTCAATTATGGGGCGAAGCAAAGATGCTCAAGCTAAAACTAGTGGAAAGATGCTCTAATTAATCTACGAATTAAACTAAAAAAATTAACTTAAATAAAATACTAAGCACAACACGGTAAGCAAAAAATAGCCGTTAAGAGCTAAATTCAAAGTTTGGTGCATTTCTGCTATCTTTGTTTTTAGACTGAAAAATAGTATTTATAATCCTGCTACTTTTCATATACAAAAACGTTTGGCAGTGATTAAACCAAACATCACGAAAAAAGCATGAATGTCTAAATTCACAAAAAATAATGTTTCAATAAACTATGAAGTTTACGGTACTGGAAAACCGATAATTCTTCTTCACGGAGCAATTGTCGATTTCAACTATAATTATGTTCAAACCGGTTGGGTTTATAGCTTAACTAAAAATGGATTTCAAGTTATTGGAATGGATTTTCGAGGTTATGGAGAAAGTGACAAAAGTGATGATTTAAATTTTTATGGGTCGACAAACTTCTCAAATGATGTTATTAATTTAATTAATCATTTAAAATTGGAAAATGTATGTCTAATAGGATACTCAATGGGTACGGTAATCGCTCTTGATTTATTAAATAAACATCCTGAATATTTTTCAAAAGCGGTCTTGATAGCTACAGGAAACGGACTCATTGGGATTCCACCATTTATACTCGGAAACATTTTACCAGGTCTTGCAAAAGTATTTGCATATGACAGTTTTCCAAGCCATTTGCCAAGTCATATATCTGCATATTGGAGTTTTTTAAATGAAGTTGGATTGGAAAGAAAGTATATGATAGCTTTTAGTCAAGCAAACTATCAACATATTACTGCCGAAAAAGCTTCTGAAATTGATATTCCGATTCTAATAATAAGTGGTGAAAAAGATTTGGTACTTGGACAAGGACAAAAAGTTGCTCAAACTTTACCAAGAGGCGAATATTTGGAAATAAAAGGTGCTAATCATTTCACATTAGCAACTGAAAAAGAAACTCATGTATCAACTATTGAATTTTTAATAAAGGATTGAAAATATAATAACTACTGCCAACACCGGTTAAAAAACTTTGCTTATTTTAGTTAAACCGTTTGGTAGTTGCACAAACGCGTTGTACCCCATTTAAGATTATGCAGTTATGAATAAGATGAACAAACTTCTAATAATTAAGTGGATTCATACACTGATTTGGATCTTATTTGTTGGCGTTATATTCTTCATTTTATATTCAGGAATTTCTAACAATGTAAA
>JAHEDS010000105.1 GCA_024641135.1 Flavobacteriales bacterium | reverse complement strand
GAAAAAAGTTTTAGTTGTTTTCATTTAATGTGTTTGTTTTTTATTTGTTAATTCGAATTAATTTAAATAATGATATAAAAACTAGAGTAAGAATCTGTAATTTAAAGAAAGAAGTACAGATTTTCTATCACCTACTATTCCAGCTTCGGTTCTTAGCATCCACTTTTTATTAAATTGATATTGGGCACCAATTAACCCGTTCCATTCCTGTTTCACTCTTTTATCTATGCCATATCTTATAATAGCTTCACCATCGGCAGACTCAATGCGCTCTACAATAGGTGTTAAAATTTGATCTGCTTTTTCAATTTTTATGGCATCTAATGGTTTATTTGGATCCAGCGAATTATACCATTCATAATAGTCTGCGGCAATTTGGTCTGCTCTGTCAAAAACTTCCTGAGGAAGTGCATCTTTCATTTTAATCTGTCCAACAGTATTGGAACTTAAAGAAGCCTTCATGGCACCAACCCAAATTCCAAAATTGCGGTAAGGTTTAGTTTTGCTTACAAAGTTGTGACCAAAACGGATTCCAAATGTATTGACTTTAACGGGTTTATCAAGTAATTCTGGCTTGGTCCATGTTATATTTCCGTCAACAGCAATCCAAACTGGTCCTAAACCACCTGCGGCAGTCAAACCAAATCCTGAAGTTCGCACATTCTGATCTACAACAGATTTAAGTTCGATAGGAGCGGTAATATTAACTTCAGTACTTGAAGTTCCAAATCCAAATATACCATACACGTTTAAAAATGGAAAGACCCAAACATCTGGTCTTACCATTACCGTATTTGCTGTACTATAATTATTTCCGAATTCTATAAAATCAACTCCAGTTAAGGGTATATCTAGGTTTTCTGTTAAAAGACCAATACGTAAATTTTCGACAACAATCCCTTGTTTAATATATATATAATTGACCATTAAACCTGTTGGGTAGGGAATATCAAAGCCTTTTTCATAGGCCTTTTGACCCCAGATAGGGAAAACATTGTCGTATTTAACTTGTTTTAGGCTATCGGTATAAACTTGATTTTTATCTTTAATTTTAGTGTTTGCATATTGTGCATAGGAAAACTCAACAATAAGTAATGTAAAAAGCAAACAAATAATCGTAAAGCGTTTCATTTTTTTTAATTTGTACTTGTATTTTCTTTCTTTTTATTTGCACCAATAGGCACGTTTAATTTTAAGAAAAGAGAACTATTATTGGATCCAGATACACCTTTATAAACATTGGTAAATCCATAATAATATTTGATACCAATGGTCATTCCATTTTCTGGTAAGATTTTATAACCTGTACCAAAAGTTATACCGGTATCCAATCGGTTTATTTTGTCTTTATTGTAATCTTTTGTTTTAATGTATTTATTGTCCAGGTCTGATTCAAACTCAACCCAGGATTTATACATTAAACCAAATTGAGGTCCAGCTTCAACATACATTCTGTTCTTGAAATTATATTTTAAAAGCGCAGGAACTACAAAATAATTTAGAACCTGACTGTAATTTCCATTTTCTTCTAAGTTTGGGGTTATTTCAAGAAAAGCGAGATCCTCAGGAGATAATTTATGATCACCCATTTTTGCTTTTACCAATACACCTGTGTAGATATTCCATTGGTTTTTTAAACGAAAATCAAAATAAAATCCTAGGTTAAATGTTGAAAGTCGCTTATCGGCATCAAGACCAGAAATGTCCGACCAATTAAATCCACCTTCAAGGCCGAATTCCAAACCATCGGAATTTAATTTATCTCCAAATAAGATAGATAATAGAACTTGAGAATGGGAAGTAAACCCTATTAGTACAAAAACTAATAGGGTTATACACTTTTTATTTAGCATCTAAACTTTTGGTTATTGCTTTCACGTACTCAGCAGCAACTTTGGTTACATTTGAAGGGTCTTCAATTTTTGTAGTAGTAACAGCAACCAATTGTTTTCCATCTGGTTCGTCAAGATTATAAGCAACAGTTTCCAATACATAAGTTTTTGTGTTATACGTAGTGGTTGTGCTAGGAACATAACTGCCATAGGTAGAATAAGAATATGGATTACGGTAATAGCCGTAAAATCCACCATAATACATTGGATAATATCCAGCATAAGTGCCACCTGCATAATAACCACCATCAGTTACTGTTTTAGTTTGCTCTTGATAATCTTTAATTACAGTGAGTACAACACCGTTAAAACCTTCATTGCTTAAAATGGTTTTTATCATTTCAAGTCTTTCCTCTGTCACTTCCTGATCAGGGTTTATTTGTGGAAATTTAGTAAAACTGGCAGTAGCTTTCATGCCTTTAGCAGTTAACTGATTTACAATTTCGTTTTCAAATGCAATACGAGCTTGATTGTTGGCTGTTCTTGCAATTACTAAAATGTTATTGTCTTTAATGCTATCTACGTTATCAGCTTTCCAGGAGTCCAATACTTTAACACTGGAACAGGAATTTAAAATTAAAATAGCTGTTAAACTTAAAATGGAATAAATTAACTTTTTCATTTGTTTTTTTTTTGAATTAATGTATCTAAAATCTTATTAATTTGATTTTGAGCAAATATAAAATATTTTTACTTAAAGAAAATCTAAACAATCTGTTAAATCAGGTTTTTATTTATTAATGACAAATCCGTTTTTTTTAAATATCAATTAAATCAATCTTCACTTGCTAGTGGGGTATCCCATTTTTCTTTAGGAACCATTTTTGGAATATCGGTATCTGCAACATATGATGGTGTCATAATTTGAACATCGTTCTCATTAAATACATCCAGAATATTTTGATGCAAGCATGAATAAATGGCGTTAATGTTTTTTACATCTTTACAATAACCGTTAATTTCGTAATTTATGGCAAAGTCTGCAAGTGATTTTTTTAATACGAAAGGTGGTGGGTTTTTAAGAATCCCTTCAGTTCGGCTGGCAGCTAATTTAAGCATTGCATCTACTTGTCGCCAAGGCGTTTCATAACCAATTCCAACAATTGTATGCAGGATCAAACCTAAATCTTGAGCTTTGACAGTATAATTAACAATTTTGCTATTAACAAGTACTGAATTTGGAATAACAATTTCTTCATTTTTATATGAACGCAAACGTGTAACCATCAAGCGTTGTTCTTCAACAATACCAATTTGGTTATCAACTTCTATTCGGTCACCTTTTTTAAAAGCACCCCTGTAAATCATGGTATAACCAGCAATAATATTTCCTACAAAAGACGATGATCCTAATGAAAACAATACACCAACAAAAACAGAAACACCTTTGAATGCAACAGAATCGGAACCAGGTATGTAAGGATATGATATTACTATTGCAAAGACTATAATAAAAGCCCTTACAATTTTAAAGGTTGACATAGACCATTCTGGGTTAAAGTCTTTTAACTTTATATTGCCTTCATCAATTCCTATAAAAAATAATTTGATCAACTTAAGTATATATTTCGTGATGAAATAAATAAATATTAAAAACACAAATTTTGGAATGTAATTAACAAAGGCTGTTCCTATGTTTTTAATTGGTTCTATGATCAAATTCAAGGTGTACTTTGAAAAGGCGTTGGTCCATGGAAATAACGAAAGTACATAGTCTGCAAAAAATATAATGGTAAATAAGATCACTATGATTCTTAAGGTTTTTATTAAAACATGGAATATGCGCCAGATCTGATTGGACTTTATGAGATTGAAAGATATATTTTCAACTGATTCAATCCTTTTTTTAATACGGTTCTGTAATGCAATATCCATACGCTTAATTAACCAAAGGAGAGCAAAGAGTAAAGCAATTAATATAAGGGTTGCCAATAAGGCTTGTTTTATATGTTTAATGACCACCGGTCTGCTACGTTCGTCGCGATATGTTTTAATGGCAGATTTAATGGAGAGCTGAATAGTTTGTGCTAACAAATCGCGATGAATGCTTTCAACAGCAGCATCTGCATCAAATATTCTTATGATTAATTGATTTCCAGCGTAAATTGTTGAATGACTATTTTCATCAACAATTTTAACCATTTCTGGTTGTATGGAATAATTGGCAGCAGCTTGCTTTATTTTTCCACTTACTTCTTTAGCTCTTTGTTCTGACGGGAAAGAGGAAACGCCTCTAACATTAAATAAAATATTGCCGTCAAGTTTTACTGGGGAAACGGTTATTTGGTCTGAACCAAGATTTGAGATATTGTTTTCTTGACCATGTATGGAGTTTGAACATAAACTAAATAAAAGCAAGATCAAAACATAAGCACTAAATAGGCTTCTATTTTTTTTTAACTTGTTTATCATAATACTGAATTAAAATTTTTAATCAAATTGTCATCTTTGGTTATTTCACCCATTTTACTGATCCTTTTCCATAAGCTTTAATACTTTGAGTGAATTTATGGGCAGTAATATCCAATTTTTGAATCCTATCTGTTGGAATTATTTTCACTTCTCCAGCATCATGTCTGGGTGCATCAGGTATAAATACGGTACTTAACTTTTCGCCTTTTTCTACAAGAAAAGCTATATTATAAGAGTCTTCTTCACGGATTAAAATGGGAACCATATCTTCCTCTGAAGTCTCGCCAACTGCATCAGCAGTTATGGATTTTATCAGTGCATAACCTGGTAAATGAATTAGAAGTTCATCTTCTAATTTTTTTATCCATTTTTTAACCAATTTAGATCGAAATAAAAGACCACTTACAAAACATATTAAGACAAGCAATGCGATAGCAATTAAATTACTGCCGTCTAATCCAAAAATAATCTCTGGTAGTTCATTTGAAAGTGGCACAGAAAATTTTTGCAAAACTTCTAGAGCCTTTGCAAAGATCATGATTAACAAAATCACAGGTAGTAAAAATAAAATGCCACCTGTAATTGTAGTTCTAATAAAACTAAGTAAAGATTTCATGTATATTGATTTAATAAATCTATTAAGAATTTATAATGTAAAATAACAAATAATTTTTTGGTAAGTGAACTTTAACTAAAGCTTTTTTTTAGGTATCTTTAAGAAGTGAAAATTGATAATTTTAGGATTTAAAAAGCCTATATTCAAATCGTTTTAAATAAAATTTGTAATATTAAATGTGTTCAATTATGAAAACTTTGTTAAATGTAAAACAGTATTTAGTGATATTAGTATTCATGGCGTTTAATCTATCGGTATTTGCTCAGGTAGGTGGTTGGAATCCAGAATTGCAAAATGAAGCAAAAGAGGCCATGAAAGAGATGTTGGAAAAAAATCCAAAATTACAAACATATGTTGATAACGCTTATGGCTATGCCGTGTTTCCAAAAATAACCAAGGCTGGATTAGGAATTGGAGGAGCAGCTGGAAGTGGTATTGTTTATCAAAGCAACCTAGCTATTGGTTCTTCTAAGTTAAAACAAGCTTCTATTGGTTTACAAGCTGGCGGCCAACAATACAGTGAGGTTATATTTTTTGAAAATAAAGAAGCATTCGAACATTTTACAAATGGTAATTTAAAATTTGATGCCCAGGCTTCTGCTGTGGCTATTACAGCTGGCGCATCCATTGATGTTGCTTATAAAAATGGAGTAGCAGTATTTACATATACCATAGGTGGATTAATGTATGAAGCGTCTATTGGTGGGCAACATTTTACTTTTAAAAAGCAATAGCTATTTATTATTTATCTTCTTTTTTTTCGATAGGTTCCAATTTGCCTTGGTAAGAAATGGTACTTCTGTTATTTGAAGCTATGAATAGTGATGCACTGCCCTGAAAACTTACAGTAAGAGTTAAATTGTATGTATCATTATTGTCAATTACAACAGCTTCAATTTTGTAATTTTTCTTGGCTTTGTCAACTGTAAATGATTTTGGAATTCCTTTAAATCGCATGCCATTGTCATTGCCATAGCCAGCCCCTCCAAAAGCCCTGCCAAAAAAAGGTAATATACTTTCTATTAAATCACTTTCAAATTTCACGAAATAATTATCCCCTGTTAAATCTATGGATCTCGCTCCAGAAGGAAGGGCTCTATTAGCATTAAACATAAATGCTTTAGCATCTATTAAAGCTTCAATTTGTTTCTCTTTCTGTATTTTTTCTTTTTCTTTCTGTTCTTTTCTAAGTTCTTTTTTACTTTTCTCTTGAGTAAAGCCAATAGTTGTAATAAGACTAAATAACAATATAATTATTGAAATTCTTTTAGGATTCATTTTTTTAATTTTAAAATTCTTAAACAAAATTATGAAAAAATTAAATACGATTATTTAGGAAAAAGAAATACAATTGAAGCTCTAAAACCTATATCGGCTTTTGATCCACTAGGCGCAGCCAAATTAAATCGAGGGCCAATGGCCAACTGTGTTTTTTGTTTACCTAAACTTGTAACGCCACTAATTGATGGATTGAACCATACAGTTGTAGTATTTGCTTCCCAATTTTGTGTAATTTCAAAATTACCTCCAATTCCTGCTCCACTTTTCCAGTTGTAGTTAAAAAAAGGTTGAATGAAAAGAGAACTAACATCACCTCGATCTTTGTTCCCTGCTACACTCCAAATTTGATTAACTAAACCACCAATGGTTATGCCGTTAGTTTGATATAGAGCAACTGCAGTTGGACCAATACCAAACTTTTTAGAAGCCAAGTAATCATCAGTTGCAGTTGGGATTAAAAACACAGGTCCAGCTCCCCATGTTAAGCCTCCTTTAGATACAGCAGGACTTAAAAATGCACTCAATACCACATCTCCTAATCCTGTTTCGCTATTACCTGCGCCTGTAATATCATATTGAGAAATGACAGGTAATATCATTCGTGCAATTAGATTCAAATTTTCGTTAATGCTGATAGGCAAAACTGGCTGAATGTTAAGTGTATTACGCGTACCATTATTTGGCCCAATACCTATATCAGTATTATTTTGAAAAGGTAAGCTTATTAAACTGGAAATAGGGTTTGCCAGTTTTTTTGCCAAATCTGCAGCACTTTCTTCAGGGTTTTCTTGAGGTGCATCTTGTGCCAATAAAATTTGCGAAAAGCAAATGGCACTTAATAAAAGGATTGTTTTTATTTTTTTCATAATAATACATTTAAATGTTAGAAGCTAAAAGTGAATCCAAGTAAAAATCCTTCATTGGCTAAATTATATTCAAATTTATCTTTTTTATAGTTCGGCTTATAAATTTGATAGCCAATACTTGTAGCAAACGAATCTGAAAATTTATAGGAAATTAAACCGTTGATTTTAAAGCTGTATTCAGAACCCATATCGAAGCCGCCAATATCTGCTCTACCACTTAGAGCCCATTTGTTCCATTCATT
>JAHEDS010000179.1 GCA_024641135.1 Flavobacteriales bacterium | reverse complement strand
TTGTTTTATCATGAACATATTCTATAAACGCTTCCCAATCTCCGTTGACTTCTATACAGCGAAGTTGGAGCAAAGCCTCTGCGCGTTCTTTGATCCATCTCATGCCACCGCTGTCAAATCTTTTGGCAATAACATAATTTACGGCTCCCTCCACAGATCCCGATGAAATCTCCAGATCTTGTTCACGCAGCGTTTTGTAATCCATCTTGTCTAAGCGTTTGTTAAGGTAGTTTTTAACTTTCTCCAATCGTTGTCTTTTACTTTTTACGCCATGGCCTCGTTTGGGAAGTAAACTGATCTGTTTGTCTATCTGCTCGACTATCTCTGAAGCGCGGCCATCATAAAGGGCTTCTTTTTGAGCCTCAACCCATTCTACGAGCTCATCACTGCCTTCTTTGTAAAGACAACTTGCAGCATCCCATAGATATTCCACAACATGAAAAACATCTATCGTATGAATGGCTTTGGGAAAAAAATCTTCAACATAGCTCTGTAAATCCTTATCCCCATCAGTAACAATCTGAACTAATCTTTTACTTTTTCGACTAAATCCACGTTTATCCGCGTCTCGACGAGCGATTGCAACTGCATGGCGTTTGGGAGCATAAGAAGCATAGACTTTCTTGTTGATCGGCCCCTCCAATAATCCGTCATCGCTACGCCTAAGGCTGTACATAACTACGATGGTAGCCATTTTAGCATTTTTAGATTTATCCCCCTTCTTTTTACGTTTCTTAGAACCTCGACGCTTACGTGCCGCTTTGCCACGGTGTCGCTGGGATCCGGGGTGAGCATTAGCGACTCTTTTACCACGACGCCTTTTTAACTCCTGTTCCGTAGCGGTCGGAGTCCCTTTGCTGTCGATCTGCACGACAAGAACATCACCATCATTTTCCGGCGCCGGAGCAGATTCAAACCATTGCCCGCTATGTTGGCCCAAACCCAGCACCATCTCTTCAATCGTTTTTTGACTCGGCGACCAGCCCAAAAACGTGGTTAATACCAGCACACACTGAGCATAACTCATTTTGGCGGCAAGCCGGCACGCATAACTGCGCACCAGCATGCTGAACCCATCCCAGGGAAGTCCCAACTCAAGATCTAATGGATAGTTGCCGCCTTTAATTTTACCGCGATAAATATAAGTTCGAAAATAGCGCACCTTGCCAAATACGGTGCCGATCAGCCGATCCTTTGCACCTTGACGCTTACCATCAAACTTACCGTGGCTATGGGTAAGCTCCCAATGTGCCTGTCGCATACATAAAAATAATGAAATAAACAGCCTACCCAAATCATAGATCTTGACCAATAGCTGTTTCTCAAATTTTAAAAACTCAATGCGTTTACATGTCTTTACCCAACTGATGATATCGGCAACCTGCTTGCTGATTTGATCCGTTACCGCTTCAATCGTTGCTAAAGTCTCGCGATCGGCTACGGATTCATCCAGACGCAAAAGCCGCGCGTGTTTTTAACCATTTGATTTTACTCCTTTTGTTTTATATTTAGGGGAAATCCTCGAAAATCTGCAGTTTTTAAATAATACCATACACAATTTATCGAAGATTGTCCCGTAAAAAATGTGATCGGCACAATTTCTTTTCAATCATCAATAAATTGATGCTTTCGCCTGCCACAACTTTCGCAAGGAAGGCTGACCCCATAGGTGCACCGATTGCAGTTTTCACAGTGCCATTCCCTCCAATCTCGGCAGACCCGACATATTTGGCAATGCCACGTAAAGCTATCTTCAACCACTTCATCCAAACAAAAGGAATACCAATATGCGTCGCCACATTTTGAACAAATGTAATCACCCATGAGCTTCTTCAATGAAACTTGTTCACAACCACAAGGAAGTTTATATTGCTCTTCGAGTTCTTCTTCTGAAAGCTCTTTGTATTCTTCAATATTTTGCAGAACGCAAATTGAAAGATTGTCGATATCCATTCCATTAAAGGGATTATGGCAACCCGTGCATCCGCATTTGTCATCACAATGTTCATTGTTTTTATAGCAAACACAACGACCAGTCCGACAACCTGTTTTGCATTTGCAATGTACTGTCTTTCCCATCGTCTATCTGCTTAATATTTATCCATTATTATCTGTAGCAATTACCTGTTCACCGGGAGATGAGAGTATCTGCGCCC
>JAHEDS010000104.1 GCA_024641135.1 Flavobacteriales bacterium | reverse complement strand
TAATGTTTTCGGCAACACCAATAGGTTCATCTTCAGTAATACCAATTTTCTGAACTTCCTTTAAGTTGTTTTTACATGAAAAAAACATGGTCACAGTAAGAACTGTGACCATAAATAAAATGTTATTTTTTATTCTTTGTTTCATTTAAATTTTTGGTACTGTAACAGACGCTCCTATCCAACAACCTATTGTAATAGTTTGTCCTGAATTACCCGCACTAAAAATTTCAGCTTTTGTAGGTGCTTTTGCCATATAATTTTCAGCTGTTTGCGCTGCCGCACTTTTTAAAGTTGGATCTACTCTCCCCGCTTTTCTAGCTTCTTCCGCAGCCAACCAAAATACAGCTCTTTTATTAAAGTTAGTGTCGCCACAATCATTAGCGCTTGCTGCATACATTGCTGCAATTGATAAATAAGGATGTCCGTTTGAAGGATTTAATCTAAGAGATTCTCTTAAATAACCTCTGGCTCTACCATAACTACCTTTGGCTTTTAACTTTAACCCAATATTATTATTAAGTTTAGCTTTTTTAAAGTTATCTGTTTCTAACTTAATAGCTTCTTCATAAAATGAAATAGCCTCGTTAGTTTTACCTTCCTTATCTTTTAAGATTCCTAAATAATAAGCAGAATTTGCAGAAGGACTTAACTCATGATATGCATTTACCAACTTAAAGAATAAAGGATCATCGGTACAGTCTTTTTCAGACATTTTTCCTGCAGCTCTTTGTAACCAAACAGCGTTTCCTTTATTGTTTTCAAAATCTTTTTGATATAACGGAATTAAGTTTTCACAATTTGCGCGTTCACCTAATTTACTATCAATACTTGAAGCAATTTTATCATAAGCCCCTAAATAACTCTCATAATATCTTTTTAATCTGTCTTCTTTACTGGTTAATGCAGTACCTGCATCTTCCTTTTCAACTAGATTATTTAAATTCTCAGAGTAATTTTTAACTTCTTCTTCAACTTTTTCAACAACATCATCATATTTATTGAACAAATCGCTTGCAGGTTTTTTGCCCGCATCATATAAATCTACCATTAAAGAAAAATAGGTATATAAACTTTTAGGGTTTGTAAACGATGTTTTATCTAATTTATAAGCAGCATCGAAACACTCATATAAATCTAAATCTGTTTTATTTAACAAGTCTCTATTATCATACATTAACTGACATGCATTAGCAGCATATTCTCCTTTAGGGGTTTTACTTGCAAAATTTACAGCACGCTCTTCCCAAAGTTTTATTAGGTCGTTAATAAATGCTGTTTTTTCAGCACCTGTAGATTTTTCGATTTTATCCTCTAAAATTTTCTCACCATCAATATATATAGCGTTATTAAATTTTGGACATTTATTTCTAACTTCCATCCAAGGTTGGTATGCCGCATCAAAATTTTTAGCTTTTACATATTCGTGAAATATAGAAAGCTTAGTCATACATTCCTCGTCTTGTTGTGCAATACTTACATTGCTAACAAAGAATAATAAGGCTATTAATAAAGTAATTCTCGTTTTCATGGTAATTATGTTATATTATTAATCATATTTTCTTTTTTGGAACCATCTATCATTCAAAGATAAACTTAATTGGAAATTAACAAAATTCTCTTGAATTAAATTATTTGTTGTTGTTCCTCGTTTTCCAATTTCAAAACCTAAGTTAGCATTTGAAAATAAATTTCCTACTGGTAATCCTAAACCAAAAGATATGCCAAACTCATTTATAGACTCATCATTTATATTTAAACCTGTTTTTTCATAGTGCACACCTGCTCTATAAACCACGCGTTTAAAATAATTATTGAATGAATTATACATTGGAATAAAAAATCCTCCTAGCGAAACATTATAACCATCTTCATATTTTGTCGTTAAATTGCTGTATAAAGGATTAAAAAACTTACTGGTATTTTCAGCTGTATATTCTGCACCTACAAACCATTTTGTTGGTTTCCCTATTCCAGCCCCAAAAGATAATTTAGATGGTAAGGTAAGGTCTGTTCTCTTTAATCCTTGAGAATTCAAATCTGATTCGTATGAATTTACTTCAAATTCAGTTCCTGTTGAAGGGTTAATAGTAATAGCCGATATTATCCTTTGATTATTTGAAGTTAATTTACTTTCCGGCATATAGGTTAATCCTGAAATAAATTCAAGCTTTTGATTAATCTTTGTTTTATAAGACAACCCTAAATTAAAATTTATCCCGCTTAAGTCTGATCGGTTACCTTCTCGAGATTGGTATTGCAAAATTAATCCGTCGCTATCATATGAATACTCAATTATATTATTTTGAATATTTCCAAAGTTATAATTGGCATCAATACCTATACTCAATCCTTTGGCAATTAAATACCCTAGTCCTAAATTCACCCTATTAAGTCCGCCTTCACCCTTATATTGATTGACTAAATCGCCATCATCATTTTTATTTTCAAGTTTATAACCTACAGATGTTTGCGGTAACAAACTAAAACCAACTCCAAATTTACCAATAGGTATAGAAAGAGCTAAATAATCGAATGTTGCTGTAGAGGCATTGGAGCTACCCGTTTCACTTTTTAACTTCAAATTAGAATTACTCCCCCCAACCGTATATTTTACAGGTCTGCTTTCTCCATTAAAGGGAATAGACCCCAAATTTTCTGAAGCATATGACGCCGGGTTTCTTAAATTAATATGAATACTATCATTATAAATAGTTAATCTCCCCATACTTCTATTCTCGACCGTACCTTTAAATTTTAAACTACCAATACCATAAAAAGAGTATGGTGACGCAGTTCCTTGTTGAGCATAACTTTGAATAGTAATAAAAGCTGCAAAAACTAATACAAGTTTTTTAATCATTCTTTTGAATTAAATTGTAATAAATAGTTCAATCCCTCTAAAAGAAAATTAGAGTTGGCAAATATGCTACTTTTTAATTGTTTTGACAAGAAATTAGTATCACCACCTGTTAAAATAACTGTTAAATCTTTATAATTTAACTTGTATTTGGCAATAACCCCTTCGATTTCGTTTAAAACACCATTCACAACCCCTGAATGAATTGAATTATTTGTTGAATTACCAATAATATTTTCTGGCTCTTCAGTTTCCAGTAAAGGTAATTTAGCGGTTAAATTATTTAATGATTGATATCGCATTCTAATCCCTGGTGAAATAGCACCCCCCAAATACTCATTTTCTGACGAGACAAAATCATAGGTTATACAAGTTCCAGCATCAATTATAAGTACATTAGAGTTTGGATATTGCTCAATTGACGCACTAACCAACGCTACTCTATCCATACCTAATGTATTTGGAGTTTTGTAACAATTCTTAAAAGGCAATTTCGTAGTATAATCGAGTAACACTAAATCAAAATGTTTCTTTAAGTATAAAATGTCTGAACTTTTTAGCTTTCCAACCGAAGAAATGATTGATTTATCAATAGTTTTAAATTCTTTTTGTAACAACTCAACATCCTTTAAAATAAATTCTAACTGAATTGTTTTTTTATGAATTATTTTAGCACCCTCAAAAACAGCGAGTTTAACTAAAGAATTACCAACATCTATAACTAAATTCATGAAATTAATTAAAGTCGTAAATTTACAAAACCATTTTTTATAATTTTTCTTTTGGCGAATAATAAAAATGAATATATATTTGCAACCGCATTTAAGCAGCTGGTGCCTTAGCTCAGTTGGTAGAGCAAAGGACTGAAAATCCTTGTGTCCCTGGTTCGATTCCTGGAGGCACCACCAGAAAAACCCTGAAAACATTATGTTTTTGGGGTTTTTGCTTTTTAAGGAACCTAATTAAGCCGCCTTTACTTTTCTATTTTATTTGAAAGAACTTACTTTTTTCGTGCCTTATTTATTCAAAATCAATATTCAAATAAATCTATTTTCAGTTTTTTTAGCTCCTCAATGGCAAGTTTTGCTATTTCTGTAGCTCCCAATTTCGATAAATGCGTGTCATCAGATTTGCCATCTTTAAAATAATCTATTTCACCAGGCTCAAAATGTAAATGAAGTTTTTTAGAGCCTTCAACACCATAAGATTCTTCTAATTTCTCAGATAAATATTGAAGATCTATAAAAGGAACCTCATATTCTAAAGCCACTAATCTTGCTTCTAATGGGTAGTCTCCATGAGTATCTACTAAGGTGCCAAATTCATTGAAATTTCTTCTAACAATTGATGAAAATAAAACGGGGATAGCACCTTTTTCACGTGATTCCTGAACAAACCTAATTAAATTTTGTCTATAAGTTGTATGTGGATTCGTATATCTTTTAGGGTCATTCTCCTTTTCATCATTATGCCCAAATTGAATAAAAACATAATCTCCTTTTTTAAGATATTTATAAATAGAATCCCAACGATTTTCATCTATAAAACTACGTGTGCTTCTACCATTAACCGCTCTATTATCAATTTTAACATTTTCATTGAAAAATTGCGGAAGCACCTGTCCCCAACCATATTCCGGATTGACTTCAGGATTTTTTTTGTTTGCCATGGTAGAATCACCAATAGTGTAAATTGTTGTTGTCTGGGAAATAACGGGAGCTTGAAAACTTATTAGACAAACAAGAACAAGCCATTTGAAACTAAAAAAATTACTATTTAAAACTATCATTTATAATTACCCCCATTTATTAATTTTTGGAACCAAATCTGTTAAATCTGCGACTTTAATTGGTTTTCCTGTATCAATACTTTTTCGCGCTGCAATCCCTATTAAAACAGCCATCGATCCATCTCTTACATTAGCAGGATGGTTTAAGGATGGATTGACACTGATTCCTCTAAATATTTCATCAAACATTAATTTATCACCACCCCAATGCCCAGATCGAACATACGGAAACTCCATTCTTTTATAATCTTCAAAATTGCGCTGTGTCACTATTTCATGAAAATTAACTTCCTTCTTAGTATGTGACGTATTATCCATTTCCTTTTCATGAAGTTTAGCTTGATCTTCAGGGTTTATTTCTCTCCAAGGAATGCCTTCCTGAGTTTCCAATCGACCTTCTTTCCCATTAAATGCAAACCGAAAACCTTCAAAAGGTGAATATGTTGTTAGCGAATAGGTCACTTCTACGTTATTGGCATATTTAATTAAAACAGACATTTTATCGAAAATATCAATTTCATCTCTATATAAACAATTGTCTCTTAAATACCCATCATACTTTTCATTGGCAGCATACAAATTCATATAGCCTTCATTCTTGGTAATATCCCAATAAAACTGACAGTCCTTTTTATGTTCACACGTTCTACAGTTAGCCCCTCTAAAAGGGCCATTTTTTCCATATTTTTCTAGAGCTCCATTGGCATAAACTTCTATTGGATCTGAACCAATCATCCAATTTAACAAATCAAAATGATGGGCTGATTTATGCAGTAATAGTGTTCCCGATTTATCTCTTAATCCGTGCCAACGTCTAAAATAATCGGCGCCATGAAACGTATTTAAATACCAGTTTAAATCAACCGAAATCAAGTCTCCTATCTCTTTTGATTCTATGATTTCCTTTAATTTTGTAAACAGCTTACCATACCGATAATTAAAAGCCATTATTAATTTACCTTTCGAATTACGTTGTGCATCAATAATACTTTGACATTTATCTTCATCGGTCGTCATTGGTTTTTCGGTCACGACATCAATATTCTTATTTAAGCCTTTTATAATAAATTCATGATGGGTCGCATCAACCGTTGTCACCATGAGTAAATCTATTTCGACCGTGTTTAGCATTTCATCAAAATCGGTAAAAACTGGGCAATCAACGCCTATATTTTTTTTCGAATATTCAAGTCTCCCTTTATTAATATCGCATAAACCAACAAACTCTACCAAGTCGCCATATTCCTCCATTAAAAATTTACCATAAAGTGAATTCCCCCTACTTCCGGTCCCCACCATTGCCACTTTTCTTTTACCAGTTGAATTATTAAGAATCGCACTAAAAGCTGGTGAAATAATCATCGATGCTGCCATTGCAGTTCCGGTTGTTTTAACAAATTTCCTTCTTGTAATTTCCATACTTCTTTTTAAATTAATAATAATTAGGATTAATTAAAATTCATATACCAATTCTCATTTGGATCCGT
Organism: Flavobacteriales bacterium; assembly: GCA_024641135.1. GTDB lineage: Bacteria > Bacteroidota > Bacteroidia > Flavobacteriales > Flavobacteriaceae > Yeosuana. The sequence continues at coordinate 1,296 of JAHEDS010000104.1, read as the reverse complement.
TTGTTCAGACCCTAGAATATTTTTAATAGTATATGTTTTAGCTTCCCCCTTTTTTAATAGATGTGACCAACTCACTCTTTTTCCAGGTTGAAAACCATCACCAAAACAACTGTACTCTGCATAAAATGCCGTTTTTTCAGCTTCTGGCTTGTTCCAATTATGCCATCCTTCAGGTTTTATATGAGGACCCATTTCACAATTCATAAAAACTGTTTTGGCATAAATTCTCCAAGGTCTGCCTAAGTAAACTTCAGTTGCTTTTTCATCGGCAGTAAGCTTACAGTTTTTAAAGACAAATCCATAATCAACTCCTTCTGGAGTTGATGCGGCGGTTATATAGGAATTCTTTTTACTATGAATTGTACAGTTTTCAAATAACACCGTTGCCTTTCCAAAAATAAAATCGGTGGTTCCTTCAATATAACAGTTTTTAAAATACTGCCTATTCCCTTCTCCCGAAGTATATAAAGTATCCTGATTTCCCAAAATATTACAATTGGTAATCATTGCTCTATCAGCAAATACCGACAGCGCAACAGCCTGACCAACTTCACCTGAGGTATTTTGTATAGTTAAATTGGCCGCAAAAAAATCTGCGCCTTCAATTAATAAGGTATAGGTGTAAAAAGTACTATTTCTTCCTAAATTCATTTTTCCAAAATAGTCGTCATAGGTAATAATCGTCTTTTCTTTACTTTCACCAATCAATGAAATATTGGTGTTCCATTCATGCACTTTTATTTTTTCATAATAAGTCCCGTTTTTCACTAAAATAGTAACCCTTTTATAAGGAAAAGATTTTGTGGCATTAATTGCTTCCTGTATACTTTTAAAATCTCCACTCCCATCTTGTGCAACCACCATGTTAAATTCATCAAGAGGTTTTTTAGCATCTTTTAAATCATACTTCCTTTTCCATTCGGGATATCTATCTAAAACTTTTTGTGGCTCTGTTTTATACCAGGCATAACCATTTCTACGTTCGGAACCAATTTCTGCAAGTGTTGCTTTTTTTATACCATCTCGATCACAAAAAAATGGTGTATTATCATCTAAATTCATAAAACGTGCCCAAATCGCAGGTGCCTTTTCATCTGGAACTATTATTTTATTGATAATCCTTCCCTGCTCATTATACATTTTATCTTCACGCAGACCCAAAATCTTCACCTTGTCAATCCAAGTAACGGCACTATTTACCGCATTAATAATGTCTTTTGATGGATTTTCAATTGACATTAACAACAACACAATTTCAGCAGATTCTGCACCACTTAGCGATGGTAATTCATAGGC
>JAHEDS010000037.1 GCA_024641135.1 Flavobacteriales bacterium | reverse complement strand
TTAAACGAACTGTCTTAAACTTCTAATTTTAGTAGAGTATTTGGGTCTGGGCAATTGTTTAAATAAAAGTTTAAATCTTTTTTACTACAAACCCCTGGGTAATCACCTTTATAATTTTGAAGGTCTTTAATAATTTGAAAATGTAAATGTGGTGGATAATCACCGTTAATACTGGCATCACCTAAAATTGCAATGGGGTCACCTTCTAAAACTTTTTGCCCTACCTTCAATTTAGTAATAGAATCTAAACTTAAATGGCCGTAAAGTGTATAAAAAGTATATGGATTGATGTTATGTTTTAAAATAATAGTCGGACCATAATCACCATAATTTGCATTATTCTTAAAACTGTGAATAGTTCCATTTAAAGGCGCATAAATCATGGTTTTAACTGGTGCCCATAAATCTATTCCTAAATGAATATTTCGCTCGCTCTCTGCATCTAATTGGTTAAAATGAGTACTCCTTTGATAAAGGTTCCTAATTTCATTATAACCACCAAATGCAACGTCTCCCTTATTTGTTTTAATATGGGTTGTTACAAAATCTTCCAGGCTAGATGAAGAAGCCACATTAACCTTATTCAATAACTCATTTTTAATAGACAAATCAATGGGAATGTACTTTGAAATTGGAATTGATTTATCTAAAACATGAATTCCCTGAGGATTTAATTCATTTAAAAAAACTGAAAAGGCATCCATAAAATTACTTTAATAAGGCTTCTAAGGCTGGTTGTAAGTGATGATATTTAAAATTAAATCCTTCCTCCTCAATTTTTTTTGAACTAACGCGCTGGCTTAAAAATAACAAGGTATGCATGTCGCCTAAAATAATTTTCATAACACCCTTTGGAATATTTGGCAATAGTAACGGTTTATCTAAAACTTTAGCACATAATCTCGTTAGTTCTAAATTTGTAACCGGGTTGGGAGCCACAGCATTATATGTTCCTGATAAACGATGATTTAAAACGTATAAAAATAATTTGGCTAAATCTGTAATATGAATCCACGATTGCCAGGATTGACCGGTACCAAATGAGGCACCTAGACCAACTTTCATCGGTTTAATTATTTCTGGTAAAGCACCTCCTTTATTAGACAATACAAGTCCAATTCTAATTTTGGCAACAGGAATCTTTAATTCAGAAAAAGTATCTACAGCCAATTCCCATTGTTTTACAACTTGGCTTAAAAAGGTTGAATCTCCTTCATCGTCCATTTCTTCATAATAATTGGATAAGGAATCTGGATAAATGCCAATAGCACTCGCAGAAATAATTTGTGTTACTTGATTAGGATTGTTTTTTAAAGTATTTAACAAAAGCTTAGTACCATCCAATCGGCTAGATAGGATCTCTTTTTTATATGCATTAGTCCAGCGTTTTGATACAGTAGCACCAGCCAAATGAATAATAGCATCAACCCCTTTTAAACAATGGGTATCAATTTCATTGGTTTCAATATTCCAGTAAAAACCTTGATAATTAGGATTGTTTGTGATTTTGGATTTGCTGGAGGTTAAATAATTAACTCCTATATTTTTTTTATGACAAAGTCTTACAATTTCCTTACCAATTAATCCTGTCGCTCCAGTAATTAAAATCCGCATGTTCTTTTTTTTTAATAAAATTACAAAATGGGATGGTAGCGCATATTAGATTTATGTTAGGTTTAACAAATGGCACTTCAAATTACTTACAAATAACAATCCTACCCTTTTTTAAAAGTGAACAATATTTAACTTCTATCCCATATTAATTTTAAGTAGCTGAATACTTAGTTGCGCGTAGCATTTCACGTTTACCAGGCGGACCAGGCAATTTTTCAACCTTAAATCCAACGGCTTGCATAGCTCGGCGAACACTTCCTTTAGCAGCATAGGTAACTAAAACACCATTTATTTTTAAGGCATCATACATTTTTTGAAAGATTTTTTCTGTCCATAATTCAGGTTGCACACGCGCTCCAAAGGCGTCAAAATAAATTAGGTTATAGAGGTTAGAATCTTGTATTTCAATAAAAAATTTATTTTGCTTTTTTAAATTAAATGATGTGGTTATTTGCTGTGATATTTCCCAAGCTGAAGTGTGTAGTAAATTAAATAACTCTTCTTGTCCTACGGCCTTCAATTGAGCTGGATAATTTAATTGTTCTATTTCATTAAACTCAACAGGATATCCCTCTACGCCTACATAGTTAATCTTGACTCCTAATGTATCTGCTTCCAAAAGTGAAATAAAAGCATTTAAACCAGTACCAAATCCAATTTCCAATATAGAAATAGGCGCTTTTAAATGTGGATGTGTTTCGTAAAAATGATGTAATCCATGTTTGATAAAAACGTGGTAAGCCTCTTGAATAGCGCCATGTTTTGAATGGTATTGTTCATCCCAATCCGGTAAATGTATGGTTGAAGAACCATCTCCAGTTATAACGATTTTTCTTTCCAAATTACTCCCTAACTAAAACGCCATCGGCTTCAAAAGAATAGGTTTTTTTAGGTTTTGTGATTTTAGCTATTTCGTCTTCAGTTTGTCCGGCATCTTCAGCGAAATGCTTTTGTTCATCTACAGACATTTCTTCAACAAAAGCTTTACCGTTAGCAATAACTTCCTTACCTGCAATGTCTTTTGGCATAAAAAATCCATAATCTTTAAACTTTACCATAACCTCATTACCATCTTCTAAATTTAATGTCATCCAGCAGCCTTTTGCCTGACAAACCTCTTTAACAGTGGCCATTATCTTAGAGTTTAAGGTATCACCAGATTTCATCAAATTATATTGTTCAGCCATCGCTTGTACAGGAATCGCATTTTCAGAAACTATAGCCTTTCCAAACGACTGAAACGCGGCTTCACTACTTCTTTCTTTTAAAGTCTCCTGTGCAGCAACATCAATATTAAAAATTAAAAATAAACCTAAAAATAAAATTAAAGAGTTAAAAGCTTTCATAACCTACAGTTGTTTATTAAAATATTGGTTTTTAAATATACCTTTTTTTGCTGAATTATACTTTTTTTATGAAGGGTTATTTATGTAAATTTGTATCAATTAAGAAAATACATTAATGCTCGTGGTTTCTTTAAAAACAAACAAAATAATGAATACAGCAGTAAACGATATTGAAGTAATAAAAGCGAAAACATCAAAAATAAATGAAGTCGATTTTGACCATTTAAGTTTTGGTAGTACATTTTCAGACCATATGCTAGAATGCAACTATAAAGATGGCAAGTGGCAAGCTCCTAAAGTGGTGCCTTACCAACCTATTACTTTAGATCCTTCTGCAAAAATTTTCCATTATGGGCAGTCTGTTTTTGAAGGCATGAAGGCGTATAAAGACTATAAAAACGATGTTTATTTGTTTAGACCTTTAGATAATTTTAAACGATTAAATATTTCATCTAAACGTTTAGCGATTCCTGAAGTACCAGAAAACTATTTTATGGAAGGTTTAAAAACCTTGCTAAAAGTGGATAGTGAATGGATTCCTAAAAAAGAAGGCAGTTCTTTATATATAAGACCATTTATTTTTGCAACCGGAAAAGGGTTTCATGCTTCTCCTGCAAATGAATTTAAATTCATAATTGCCTGCGCCCCTTCAGGTGCTTACTTTGGCGGAAAAGTGAAGGTTTTAATTGAAGAAACATATTCCCGTTCTGCTAATGGAGGTGTTGGTTATGCTAAGGCTGGTGGTAACTATGCCGGACAATTTTACCCAACACAGTTAGCAATTGAAAAAGGATACCAACAGGTTATATGGACTGATGATAATACGCATGAGTATATTGAGGAAGCTGGTGCCATGAATATTTTTATTAGGATTAACGACACCCTCATAACAGGTCCAACGAGCGATCGTATTTTAGACGGTATTACACGTAAAAGTATTATTGACATTGCCAAATCTGAAGGTATTGCAGTAGAAGTTAGAAAAATCTCTGTGCATGAAGTAGTCGCTGCCGCTAAAAAGGGAACTTTAAAAGAAATGTTCGGAGCGGGTACTGCTGCCGTAATTTCTCCAATATCTGGTTTTGGTTACCATGGAGAAGATTTTGATATTCCTGAATTAGAAAAAAGTTATGCTAGTTTTTTGAAAAAACGTATCACAGATATTCAAACAAACAAATGTGAAGATCCTTTTGGATGGCGTTTTAAAGTTGAATAAAATATATAGAAGATAAAAAGGCAGCCAAATGGCTGCCTTTTTTTATTTGTCTAAGATTAACTCTAAGTTGGGCTTAAAATAATTTGGTCCTTTTAATACTTTACCATCTTCTCGATAAATAGGCTCCCCGTCTTCACCAAGTTTACTCATATTACTGCGTTGAATTTCATCAAAAACTTCATCAATTTTATATTGTAATCCATGTTCTATAATCGTCCCACATAAAATATACAACATATCACCCAAAGCATCAGCAACCTCAACTAAATCATTGTCATGAGCCGCTTCTAAATACTCTTCATTTTCTTCTCGCATTAACTTATAACGCAACATATTTTTTTCTAATCCCAAATCTGCCTTTGGAGTTTCTCTGTATTCTAATTTAAATGCCTTATGGAATGCTTTTACCGCTTCTATTTTATTTTTCATGAATTCACTATCTTTAATTAAATTTGCATAAAAATAAGTATATGTTTAGTAAAGGTCAAATCATTTTTGGTATTATATTTTTTGTTGCATTCGCCATTATAATTGGATTTACTTACCGAAAAGATTTAAAACTTCATAAACAGTTTTATGCTGGAAGTGTCTGGATTCTTCTGGCATTTATTTCCTTTATCTTATTTATTACTGCCATAAAATTTTTCTTTAAATAAGTTTTTTATTCTACTTTTTACTGTTGTTGTAATTGAATTTTAATTAAAATTCCAATTTCTTAGGGGAAAATAGGAAAGTTGCCTGTTTTATTTGTAGTTAATAACTTTTAACGCAACCATTTTTTAAGTTGTGTATCTATAAAGTAAGTAATTACAACAAATATGAATATTATTCTAACAGTTTCAGTGCTTATAATAATAAATCTTCTATTGTTAGTTTTTAGTGTAAACAAAAAAACAGAACCATAAAGATTCTGTTTTTTCTACTTCTATATTTATAGATCTAGTTCACTTCTGGTAAAAAATGATAGTTTTTGCTGTAATCTAACATTTGTCCAACAAAAGTCTCTGGCTGCGTCACTTTAATTGCTGTAATCTCTCCTGTTTCATTAGTTTCTGGAACTAAAACTGGATTCACAAATCCTGAATATGGCGCTGATGTAAATTGTTTATTTCTTTCCAACACTTCTGCATGAAGAACTTGATCAACTTTTACACCATACGTTTCTACCAAATGTTCTACGGCTTTATAATCACCTTCAGATTTTATACGTTGAGTTTCACGTAATAATTGTCCGAATAAATCATGAAGCTTAGCATAGTCAGTGATATTGAAATATGTTTTACCATCACGAGATATTTTTTCAATAACATTATCAGCTTTTCCTTTTTCGAAAACCCATGAAGACACCCATTGTCTGTTTCTCATATGAGCCTCTTCAACATCATCTCCTAAGTTTAATCTAATTAACTGACTTAATAATCCGTTTCTGATGTACCCATCAAAAGCTGCCTCACCCACTTTTTTCCAGTCATCAACTAATCCTAATTCCTGAAGTTTAGAATCGTACAAATAATATAAAGCCACTAAATCAGCACGTCCTTCTTCTAAAGTTGATGCGTAATTTTTTAAGGTTTCTTTAGTTTCTCCTACTCCTGGATTTAATTTCCCTGATGCATGGCCAATCACTTCATGTAAAGCAGTATGAAGTTTATCCGCCAGTTGGCCGTAAGTTTCTTCTAATTGAAGTTCTTCTTCATCATTTACAAATTCTTTTAAACGACCTGAACTCGCTGCATTATTGTAAGCATCAATAATATTTCCTAACGACACCGATTTACTACCTACAGCTGCTCTAATCCAGTTAGCATTTGGTAAATTAACACCTATCGGTGTACTTGGTGATGAATCTCCAGCTTCTCCTGTTACATTAACTACTTTATAAGTCACTCCAACCACATTTTCTTTTTTATGAGCATCCATCAATGTTGAATTATCTTCAAACCACTGCGCATTATCAGAGATAACTTTCATTTTTTGAGACATATCAAAATCATTGATCTGTACAATTGTTTCATAAGAACCTCTATAGCCTAGTGGATCATTATATACTTCAATAAAGCTATTGATATAATCAATATTACCAGCTGTTGCTGCCGTCCATGCTACATTATAATCATCCCAAACTTGTAAATCTCCTGTTTTATAATAATTAATTAACAAACCTAGAGCATTACCTTGTGCTTCATTTTCAGCAACACCTTTGGCCAATTCTAACCATTTGATAATTTCATCAATAGCAGAACCATATAAACCTCCGGACTTGTATGTACGTTCTTTTAAAACACCATTTTCTTTTACCAATTGAGAATTCAGACCAAAAGATAATGGCTTGGTTGGATCTGGTGATACCTTATTTTTATAAAATGTAATAACATCATTATTTGTTACATCTGGTCCGTACATATTAACTGCAGATAATAATACGTTATCAACACCTTTAGCCTGATTGACTTTTTTAGAATCTTTATCATTAAAAATAACATCAAAAGCTTCTCCTTCTAACGTGGTATTAGTTTCTGCAAATAATTGTTTTAAATAATCCGCAGAAAATTCTGGTTTTAATTTATCGTTTGAATAATGATGATGTATACCATTACTAAACCAAACACGTTTTAAATAGGTTTCAAAAGCCCCCCATTCGGTCGTAGTTTTGTCTCCTTGATAATTAGAGTAAACATTCTCTAAAGCTTTTCTAATAGTAAGATTGTATCTGTAATTTTGATCCCAGATAATATCTCTACCTGCTAAACCTGCTTGTGTTAGATAATAAGCTAATTTTTGCTCTTTTAACGTAAGTTGCTCCCAACCAGGAATTTGATATCGCAAAATTTTAATGTCAGCAAATTGTTCGACATTATAGTTAAACTGTATACTATCTTTTACAGCTACAACTTCTGAAGGTTTTTCAGATTTTTCATTTCCACAGGATGTCAAAAACAACGCTAATAATGACAATCCTAATATTGATTTTAGTTTCATTAAATAATTATTTATTATTCTTTTATTAATATTTAAAAAACACATCAAATAACAATCATATTATAGAATATTTCTAATTAATGTATTATAATTATTAAAAATGTATTTTTATACCAACAAAGATAAGAATTTATTAATGAATCAATTAATTTGATTACCTTTGATTTATCCTTTTTTTTCAATAAAAACTCCCGATGAAATCATTTAAATATTTCTTTTTTTTACTTCTTATTTTAACTATTGGTTGTTGTATTTATATAGCCGTACAACCCAACTCATTTGAAGTAAGCCAGACCAGATTAATTAAAGCACCGAATGAAATTGTTTATAACAATGTTATCGATTTTAAAAATTGGGAAGCTTGGTCTGCATGGACCGAAACAAATCCTGATTTTAAAATTTCACTTTCTGAACAAACCAAGGGTATCAATGGCGCCATTTTTTGGGAAGACAACAATGGTGTTGGAACTATGAAAACACTGGAAATAGATCCTTTTAATAGCATTAAACAAGAGATGCAAATTACAGACTTCCCCAATTCAAATGTTAGTTGGGAATTTAGTCCAAATAGTGAGGGCTCAACAGAAGTAACCTGGAATATTTTAAGCAGTGACTTATCCTTTTCTTTTAAACTGTCATCAATTTTAAAAGGAGGATTGGAAAAACAACTGAATCCTTTAATGGAACGAAGTTTAGAAAAATTAGACAGTATTGTAGTAACCGGGATGACAAAATATAGCATTAAAATCAATGGATTTACAGAACACAGCGGTGGTTACTACATTTATAATACAACTTCGTGCAAAATAGACAACCTTAAAAATAAGATAGATGAAGTATTTCCAGTAATTAAAAATTTTGCTTCAAAAAACAACATTACTGTTTCTGGATTTCCGTTTATCTATTATCACACCTATGATGTAGAAAACAATGCGGTTATATTTTCTTGTTGTTTACCCACTAATTCAAAAGTTATAACTACACAAAATGATATTTTAACTGGTCAACTAGAGCCTTTCAAAACCCTAAAAACAACACTTACAGGAAACTACACTAATTTAACGGAAGCATGGGACCTTAGTATGAAATATATAACCGATAGTGGCAATGAAGTGAATGAGAATGGCCCAATGCTTGAAACGTATGTAACAGATCCTTTAATCATTGCTAATCCTGCGCACTGGAAAACAGAAATTTATATTGCTTTAAAAAATCAATTTTAATAATCGCATCTTAATTTTTATCCTATTTTTGAAATAAGAAAGCAAATACTTTTTTAAATGAAACATGCGATTCTAGTTTTTATAGGAGGAGGTTTTGGAAGTGTCCTTAGGTTTATTATTGGTAAATATTTAAACAGTACGGAAACAGGAATACCATATGGTACTTTTTTAGCAAATATTTTAGGAAGCTTATTAATAGGTGTTATACTCGGGCTAGCAGCAAAAAGCAGTACACTTTCACAAAACCAAACTATTCTTTTAGCGACTGGCTTCTGCGGCGGGTTTACAACCTTTTCCACTTTTGCTTACGAAAATCATGTATTTCTAAAATCGGGTGATTTTACAAGTTTTGCGCTTTATACTATCGCAAGCTTTGTAATAGGTTTTTTAGCAGTATTTGTTGGATTGTATTTAATAAAATATATTTAGTGATCCTTAAACTTTTTAACCCCGGCTTCAATTCTTGTTTTTAAATAATTTTCTCTTGGAACAATAGGGCAAGAATATTTATCATTATAAGCACAATAAGGATTATAAGCGGAATTAAAATCAATAACTAAGGTATTCCCTTCTGGAGTTCTTAAATCAATATAACGTCCTCCTCCGTAACTTTCGATACCATTTGTTTCATCAGAAAATGGCAAAAACAAATAATTCTCATAGCCTTCTTTCTTTATTAAATCCAGATTCTGATAAATATTCAAATTAAAAATTTCATCATTCAGAAAAAATTCTAATACACCGTACTTTACATATTCAGGAAGTCTATCTGTGGTGGTTTTCATTTTAAAAGGAACCTCATTTAGTGTTCTTGTAAACAAGGCGCTTACAACGAATGTAGAATCATATTTAAAAAAATCTAAGCTTTCAAATACTTTTCTGTCTTCATCTTTCAAAGGAGATTTCGAAGCATCTTTATATTCTGAATTTATTTCTCTTTGAAATTCTGTTTCGCCTTTAACAGGCTGTTTTCCATTATTACAACTTGATAAACAAATAAAAACAAAAACGCATGTGATAACTAACTTCATTTTAAATATTTTCTTAGCAAAAATACAATTTCCAATTATTTTATATACATTTGAAAATCAAAATAAATTAAAAAATGATTACTAACGTCATAGTCTGCAAACAATACCGCACATCTAAACAAAGATGTTGGGCTTGTTATATATTGTGATGCTATTAATTTAATATGAAACTATATATAAAAGTCCAACTTTACAGTTGGGCTTTTTTTATTTAAAAACTAATTAGAATACAAAAAGAAAACAGTCATTCGTACTAATGAGATCATTGTTTAAAAAATATATAAACACGTTTCGAGGCCTTTCTACCGAAGTTTGGTGGCTTGCCTTAATAACGCTTATAAACAGGGCTGGTACAATGGTCATTCCTTTTCTATCCTTATACTTAACCAAAAGTTTAAATTTTAGTTTAAGTGATGTGGGCTGGATTATGACAGCTTTTGGTTTAGGATCGGTTATTGGATCTTGGCTAGGAGGTAAACTCACCGATAAAATAGGATTTTATAAAGTTATGGTGTTTAGTTTATTTGTTTCCGGATTGTTTTTTATTGTTTTACAATTCTTAACAACGTTTACTTCTTTTTGGATAGGTATTTTTTTCGTGATGTTGATCTCCGACATGTTCAGACCAGCCATGTTCGTGGCATTAAATTCCTATAGCAAACCAGAAAACAAAACAAGGACGGTAACATTAATAAGGCTGGCAATAAATCTTGGTTTTTCTGCAGGCCCAGCTGTTGGTGGGATAATAATAACAACCATAAGCTATAGTAGTTTATTTTGGGTTGATGGTATTACATGTGCTCTTGCGGCTTTAGTTCTTGTAAAAGTATTACATCCAAAAAAAGCTAAGACTCTTGATAATTTAAAAATCGAAAATCCACAATCAGCATATCATGATAAGTCATTTTTATTATTTTTAGCTGCAATGGTCCTTTTTGGGATTGTGTTTTTACAATATTTTTCTACTATGCCACTTTACTATAAGGATGCTCATTTTTTAAGTGAATTTGAAATAGGTGTGCTATTGGGTATGAATGGGTTTCTAATTTTTATTTTTGAAATGCCCTTAATAAAATGGTTGGAGAACGCGAGAATAACAAAATCTGGATTAATGCTTATTGGCGCCCTTTTAACCGGTTTGAGTTTTCTTGTTTTAAATATTTCATCATGGGCAGGCGTTTTAATAATTGGTATGCTTTTAATGACATTTGGCGAAATGATTGCTTTTCCTTTTTCTAATGCCTTTGCGATGGAAAGAGCTAAAAAAGGAAACCCAGGAGAATACATGGCATTATATAGTATTTCTTTTTCTATCGCTCATATTTTTGGTCATAATATTGGTTTACAATTAGTTGACCATATAGGTTTTAACAACACATGGTATTTATCTACATTACTTGCAGGCTTCTGTGTGCTTTTACTTTTTATTTTAAATCAAAAATTACGAGTTAAAAATCAGTAAAGAGAAGGGTTTTATAGAAGGAAATTATAATTGTTGGAAGTGGGCCAATGGAGATTGTCTGGCTTTGGAATGTAAAAAAATGGATCGAATTATCTGGTATTAAAAGCCCTAGAGTCTTAGATAGATTAGTGAATGTAATCCTATTTTACTGGCTTAACCTCGTTATATTTTACAACATGAGACAACACAATTTGTGTTTTAGTTTCGCCATAAACAATTAGCTGATCTATAAATGATTCTAAATGCTTTTGGTTTTTAAAAACTACTTCCATGACAATATTTTCATTTCCTGTAATTCTATAGCAATTTAAAACCTCGTCATACGTCTTAACTTTTTCAAGAAATGGTTTTAACATACCCATAAAGGCACGTAAGGTTATTAACGCTTTTAACTGATAACCAACATCTAAAGGTGAAACCGACGTTTTATATCCTTGTATAATTCCAGCATCTTCCATCTTTTTAATACGCTCTGAAACCGCAGGAGAACTTATACCAACAATTTTTCCAATAGCCACATTTGATTGCCTTGCATTACTCTGTAAACACTTTAAAATCTTCCAATTTAGAGAATCTAAAATCATTAAATAAAATTATGTATTAAAACTTAATAATTAAAGCAAATATACAAATTCACTTTAATATTTATGGTACAAATTACTTAGTAGTAACTAATTTTGATAAAATTGCTTTAAATAAATGTTGTCCACTATTCCATCTCACTTATCTGATTTGCCTATATATAAAAAGGCAATGGAAATTTACATCCTATCAAGAAGTATCTCTTCCTTTATTCAGTATGACTTATGTAATTTAAGACCTGATGGTACTGAGGATTCAGATATTTATTTTTCTGGAGATATCATTCAACAATCTGTTTCATTAGCACCAGTAATTGTTAATGCTGAATTAGAGCGTTATTCTGATAAAAAGCATAAGCATATTGAGTCTTTACAAAACCTTACCAATCTTTTATATAAAAATTCATATCGTTTAGAACAGTCTAATAGTAATGGAAAAGATTTTTTACCCATACTTAGAAGTGAATTAAAAAAATTTAAAAAATTACAACGAAACTGGATGTTGACATTATAAAAAAACACACATTTAAAATGTGTGTTTTTAGAGAGAGAGAGTCTAATTTCTATAATATAGTAAATTAAACCATAGCAATAAGCCCTTATATATTCTTAGTATTCTGGTAAACACTTAAAAATAGCTTAATTTTATTTATTTCTAACCTTTACAATTTTATTATCTTTTTTAAACCTAATAATTTATAAATAGCTCAACTCCTTTAGGTTGTTACTAATAGAGAGTATTACATATTTCTTCTATATTGTCCACCTACTTCAAATAATGCATTGGTAATTTGACCAAGTGAGCAAACTTTACAAACTTTCATTAAAGAATCAAATATGTTCTGGTTATGAATAGCAGCATTTTGCAATTCTTTTAATAGGGTATCTGTATTTTTTGAACTATGCAAATTCTGCAAAGTATTTATTTGGAATTGCTTTTCCTCTTCAGTAGCTCGAATCACTTCTTTAGGTTGAATAGTAGGAGATCCTTTACTGCTTAAAAATGTATTAACACCAATAATTGGAAATTCGCCATTATGTTTTAAAGTTTCATAATATAAACTTTCCTCTTGTATTTTACTACGTTGATACATGGTTTCCATAGCTCCTAAAACACCTCCACGTTCTGTAATTCTGTCAAATTCTAATAATACAGCCTCTTCCACTAAATCGGTTAATTCTTCAATAATAAAAGAACCTTGAATTGGATTTTCATTTTTTGCTAACCCTAATTCTTTATTGATAATAAGTTGAATCGCCATAGCTCGACGCACCGATTCTTCAGTAGGAGTTGTTATAGCTTCATCATAAGCATTGGTATGCAAAGAATTACAATTATCATAAATAGCATAAAGCGCCTGAAGTGTTGTACGAATATCATTAAAATCAATTTCCTGAGCATGCAGACTTCGGCCTGAAGTTTGAATGTGATATTTTAACATCTGGGCACGTTCATTAGCCCCATATTTATACTTCATAGCCTTAGCCCAAATTTTCCGAGCAACTCGCCCAATTACCGCATATTCGGGATCTATACCGTTTGAAAAGAAGAACGATAAGTTAGGCCCAAACTTATTAATGTCCATTCCACGACTCAAATAGTATTCTACATAGGTAAATCCATTAGACAATGTTAAAGCTAATTGAGTAATAGGATTAGCTCCTGCTTCCGCAATATGATATCCTGAAATAGACACTGAATAAAAATTACGAACCTTGTTATTAATAAAATATTCCTGAACATCACCCATTAAACGCAATGCAAATTCAGTTGAAAAAATACAAGTGTTCTGTGCCTGATCTTCTTTTAAAATATCAGCTTGCACCGTTCCGCGCACTTGAGCAATAGTGTTCTTTTTAATTTCGTTATACACATCTGCGGGTAATACCTGGTCGCCGGTTACACCAAGTAACATTAACCCTAATCCATTATTACCGGTAGGTAATTCTCCATTATACTGGGGACGTTCTTTACCTTGATATAGCTTACTTATTTTTTCTTCTACTTCTTTTTCTATTCCGTTTTTACTAATATAAATTTCGCATTGCTGATCAATAGCTGCGTTCATAAAAAAGCCCAATAACATTGGCGCAGGGCCATTAATGGTCATACTAACCGAAGTCAATTCATGTGCTAAATTAAAACCTGAATATAATTTCTTAGCATCATCTAAACAACAAATAGACACGCCTGCATTTCCTATTTTTCCATAAATATCTGGCCTTAAATCTGGATCATTACCATATAAAGTAACACTATCAAAAGCCGTTGACAATCGTTTTGCAGGCAACCCTGCACTCACATAATGAAAACGTCTGTTTGTTCGCTCTGGTCCGCCTTCTCCAGCAAACATCCTTGCAGGATCTTCACCTAATCGTTTAAAAGGGTATAGTCCAGAAGTAAAAGGGAATTCTCCTGGTACATTTTCCTGTAAAGACCAATTTAAAATATCTCCCCAGGCTTGATATTTTGGCAAAGCCACCTTTGGAATTTGAATATGGGATAAGGATTCTGAATGCGTTTCAATTTTTATTTCCCTACCACGTACTTTAAATGAATAAACCGGGTTTTTATATTTATTTACCTTGTCTTCCCAACTCGTTATAATTTCCCAATTATAAGGATCCAAATTCAATTTAACCCTATCAAATTCACCTAACAAAAGTTTAATAAAATCCTGGTTTTTCTCATTATCTGAAGAATCTAAATCTAACCCCGCTTTATCAAGTGTTGGTTTTTTAGCAAGAACGGATTCTAAAGTTTTGTAAATACCATATAATTTTTGAGCGACTTCGGCCTGTTGAGAAGCTGTCTTATCATATGCCCGATTGTTTTCAGCAATTTCTGATAGATAGCGGGTTCTTGAAGGTGGAATTACAAAAATCTTCTCACTCATTTCATTTGAAATTTCAAAAGATGATTGTATGTTAGCTTTTGCTTTACTTACCAAACTATCCATTACCGCTTTATAAAGCGTATTCATTCCAGGGTCGTTAAACTGAGAAGCGATAGTTCCATAAACAGGTAAATCGTCTTGATTAACATCCCATAAATTATGATTACGCATGTATTGCTTTTTTACATCTCGTAAAGCATCAAGAGAACCCCGTTTATCAAATTTATTAATTGCCACTAAATCAGCAAAATCAAGCATATCAATCTTTTCCAACTGTGTAGCTGCTCCAAACTCTGGAGTCATTACATATAAAGACACATCACTGTGCTCAATAATTTCCGTATCGGATTGACCAATTCCAGAAGTCTCCAAAATTATTAAATCATATTCAGCTGCTTTTAAAACTTCAACTGCTTCATTTACATATTTAGATAAGGCTAAATTAGATTGTCGTGTTGCTAAGCTACGCATATAAACACGTGAATTGTTAATCGCATTCATTCTTATTCTATCTCCTAAAAGGGCTCCGCCTGTTTTGCGTTTAGAAGGATCGACCGAGACTATTCCAATTGTTTTTTTTGGGAAATCAATCAAAAATCTACGTACCAATTCGTCAACTAACGATGATTTTCCAGCACCACCAGTTCCCGTGATACCTAATACTGGCGTTTTAGAATTTTTATTTTTTAAATGAATAGCTTCTAACGTAGCCTTAGCCGTTTCAGGAAAATTCTCGGCAGATGAAATTATTCTGGCAATTTCTTTTGAATTTTTGTTTGTAAGTTTTTTAACGTCAACATTTAAAACATCACCTACAGCAAAATCAGATTTTTCGATAAGGTCATTAATCATTCCTTGCAATCCCATTTCGCGTCCATCATCTGGAGAATAAATACGCGTAATTCCATAATCCATTAACTCTTTAATTTCTGCAGGTAATATTACGCCACCTCCACCTCCAAATATTTTAATGTGTTCTGAACCTCGTTCTTTTAACAAATCATACATGTATTTAAAATACTCATTGTGACCACCTTGATACGATGTTAAACAAATAGCATTTACATCCTCCTGTATAGCCGTGTTAACCACTTCATCCACGCTTCTATCGTGTCCAAGATGAATCACTTCAACACCCGTAGCCTGAATAATTCGTCTCATGATATTTATAGATGCATCGTGACCGTCAAAAAGTGAAGCAGCTGTTACAATTCTGATTTTATGTTTTGGTTTATAGGGAGTGACTTGTTTCATTAATAATATTATCTATTTTTTGCCCTGCAATTTAAGGAATATTCAAAAAAATAAACCAATTATCTTTAATTATATAATATTATAAGCAACAATAAGCTATTTGTTAATTTATGTAACTTTTAAATAGAAAATATTAATGACAGGTATTTTTATAATATTAAACTATACCTTGTTTAATCAAGTGAGAAATTAGTGCCTTCTTTGGCAAAATGATACCCTAAATTCTGAATACTATCTTTTAAAACATGTTTTTCCTTAAGCCCAGGATTCGTATGATTTAAGTGAATGAAATATATTTTTGATTTAGTTTCTAGTGTTTCCTGTTCAAACAATTTTGTTGTCTCTACAATAAATGGATGTGGAATATCTTCCATGGGCCTTGGCAGTTCTCCATTTTTAAAAAATGTGGCATCAATAAATGCATAATCTACTTTTTTAACTTCTTCAACAATTTGTCTGTTCCATAGTTGCCATTTATTGATATCTGGAATAAATAAAGCAGATTTTTGCTTTCCTTCAATTTTATAACCAACAGTTTCTGAATACTCATCACGATGTGGAACTAAAAAAGGCGTTACCCTCAATGAATTATTAAGCACTATTGTAGAATCATTTTTTAATGTTTTTAAAATAATATTTTTTATAGAAACTAATTGACTCCAAGGTCCATTTTCTTCCAGATAATTTTTCATCCTAGGCATCACATAAACAGGTATATTTTTAGCACTCATAGCTTCAAAGCCTAAATACATTAATCCTGTATAATGCCCAATGTGTGCATGCGTCAGAAAAACACCATCCACTGCATTGCCATTATTCAAATGATTTGATTTCAAAATTTGAATTTGCTGAGTAAAATCAGGCGTCGCATCAAAAATATATTTCTTATTATTCTCCAAATCAATCAACCCTAAACTAGTAATTAATTTTTTTGATTCTAACCCATCATAAAACACCTTACAACAATCTTTATCACAGTTAATTTGTGGAAAGCCGGCATCTTGAGCTACTCCTAATATTGTTATATATTGTCCACTATTTATTGAAGCATTATTATCTGGTTTTGAATTACAGCTAAATACCAATAAACTTAATGTCCAGAAATAAAAAAAAACTCTCATTTGTATAAGTTATATTTGTTTAAATATATTAAAAAAACGTAGTTATGTTAAGAAAACTATTTGCTTTTGTGTTAATCACAAATTTAATGTCTTGTGCCGAATTGCAACAAGTAGTAAACCAAATGCCTCAAAATGTGCCTACCATAAGTAATGCTGATATCGCAGGCGGATTGCGACAAGCTTTAGATTTTGGGATCGAAAAACAAGTAAGTAAACTTACCAAAACAGATGGTTTTTACAAAAATGATTTGGTTAAAATATTATTACCTGAAGAGCTACAAAAAGTTGATAAAACATTAAGAGATATAGGTTTAGGCGATTTGGCAGACGAAGGATTAAAAGTACTAAATAGGGCCGCTGAAGACGCTGTAAAGGAAGCTACTCCAATTTTCGTGGATGCAGTTAAAGATATTACTTTTACAGATGCCAAAAATATCTTACTTGGTAATAATAATGCCGCAACACAATATTTAACTAATAAAACACAAGACGCTTTATATGATAAATTTAATCCTGTGATAAAAAACTCCTTCAATAAAGTTGGGGCAGATAAAATTTGGACCAGCTTAATTACAAAATACAATAATATTCCGTTTACAAGCAATGTAAATCCTGATTTGACAGACTATGTAACCAAGGAAGCTTTAAAAGGTGTTTACACCATGATAGCAGAAGAGGAAAAGGATATTAGAACCAATTTTAATTCCAGAACTACAGATTTGCTTAAAAAGGTTTTCGCGCTACAAGATTAAAGACAAAAGTTTTTTTATAAGACATTATTCCATTTTTCGATACAATCCATCAAAAGCGATGGTTATATCTTTATTATTGGATACTGTTTCCCATAATTGACGTACAGAACCATCATCATTTAAAGTCCAAGTGATACGATTAAAAAATGGTAGTCCATTTTTATCAATGGACTCTTCAGATTGCAATATCATTTGATTTTCTTTCTTATACCCTTTTAAATGTAAGTTCCCTCCTTGGTTGTCAATCCATAATTGTTCCCATTGCTTGGAATTAGTATTAAAAAAATTGAAACTAGTACCAGTAAAATTGCCTTTAGCACTTATCCAATTTTCTTTTAAAATACAATTCCCTTGAATTTTTTCAATAATATTTGTACCCGCCAAGGAACCATCTTTAGCTGTTACACTCCATGAACCCAACCAAAAATCAAATTCATGATGGTTATTTGTACAACAAGGACAATTAGAGTCCTGAGCAAAAACAGAGAATGAAAATAACAGGAATAATATTAAAACACGAATTGAAAGTTTCATTATTTTTTAAATTTAATTATTTATTGAATATAATAAATTACTCACAGTAATTCTAGACATTAATTAGATATGGAACAATAAACCAAATTATAATTTGGTTTTATCAAATAAACAAAGTATATTTAAAAGTCTGAATATCAAGAAGTAAATGGATAGATCTGATGCAATAAAATCCAATCAAGCAAAACTTAGCAAGCAATATAAGCAGCTTATTGAGCAGGCCTATAACATGCGTCAAACAGATTCTGCCTTAAGTGACATTTCTGAATTTAAGGCATTAAAACTTCTGAATAAACTTAATAGATTAAAATTTCTGTGCAGAGAACAAATGAATTCTTTGATTTAATTTTATTAAAATCACCCTTAAATATATCGCCTGATTTATTAAAACTAATGTATTTTAATAAATAAATATTTATGATAATTGATTAATAATACTTTCCATTTGAGTTTTCAATTCTAAAGCTTTTAAGCTTGCCTCAAAAGCAAAATCATCTTTATTTGATGCATATATAATACCTCTTGAAGAATTTATAAGTAACCCAATATTTTTGGTCATTCCATATTTACAAACTTCTTCCAAGCTGCCACCTTGCGCACCTACTCCAGGTACCAATAAAAAACTATCTGGAATAATTTGTCGTATTTCAGCAAGAAATTCAGCTTTAGTGGCACCTACTACATACATTAAGTTTTCAGAATTATTCCAGGATTTTGAAATTTCTAAAACTCTTTTATACAATTCTTTTCCTTCAACTTGTTGAGTTTGAAAATCAAAAGCTCCTTCGTTAGAAGTTAAAGCTAATAAAATAGTAAACTTATTTTTAAAGGCTAAAAATGGTTCGACTGAATCTTTACCCATGTAAGGTGCAACGGTCACACTATCAAACGCTAAATCTTCAAAAAATGCTTTAGCATACATACTACTAGTATTTCCAATATCGCCTCGCTTAGCATCGGCAATTGTAAAGATATTAGGATAATTTTGATTTAAATAAGTGATGGTTTTCTCTAAAGATTTCCAACCTTTAAGCCCATACGCCTCATAAAACGCTGTATTTGGTTTATAGGCCACACATAAATGATGAGTCGCATCAATAATGGCTTTATTAAATTCAAAAATAGGGTCTTCCTCCTTTAATAAATGTTTAGGGATTTTATCCAAATCCACATCTAATCCTATGCAGAGAAAAGATTTCTTTTTATTAATCTCGTCTATTAGATGTTGTTTAGTCATAGTATAAAAAAAACCTCGGAAACGAGGTTATTAATTTAAATTACATCACTATTAGCCTTTAATTTTTCTGTATTTTCTGCTAATTGTAACTCATCAATTATTCTTTGAATATCGCCATTAACAATATTTGATAAATCGTAAAGTGTTAAACCAATTCTGTGGTCTGTGACACGTCCTTGGGGATAATTATAGGTTCTAATTTTAGCGCTTCTATCGCCAGAAGTCACCATTGACCCACGTTTAGCCGCATCAGCCTCATTCTTTTTGGCTAGTTCGATTTCATAAAGTCTAGACCTTAAAACTCTAAAGGCCTTCTCTTTATTTTTATGTTGTGATTTTTGATCCTGACATTGGGCAACTAAACCAGTTGGAATATGTGTTAAACGAACGGCAGAATAAGTTGTGTTTACTGATTGTCCACCAGGACCAGACGAACAGAAAAAGTCAATTCTTACGTCTTTTGGGTTGATTTCCACATCAAACTCTTCCGCTTCAGGAAATACCATAACCGTTGCTGCACTTGTATGTACACGTCCCTGAGTTTCCGTTTGTGGCACACGTTGCACACGATGTACACCAGCTTCAAATTTTAGTGTCCCGTAAACATCTTCACCATTAACTTCAAATTGTATTTCCTTAAAGCCTCCGTTAGTTCCTTCACTAAAATCTACAACATCAACTTTCCATCCTTTACTTTCACAATATTTAGAATACATTCTAAATAAGTCGCCAGCAAAAATACTCGCTTCATCACCACCAGTTCCAGCTCTTAATTCAACTACGGCATTTTTAGTGTCTTCAGGATCTCTAGGAATTAAAAGAAATTTTATTTCGTCTTCTAATTTTGGTATTCTTGTTTTAACTTCATCATATTGCATCTTTGCCATTTCCACCATTTCGGCATCACTGCCTTCAGAAATAATATCTTCTGCTTCTGCAAGATTATCTAAAAGTGTTTTATATTCATCTCGTTTTTCAACAAGAATTTTCAAATCTTTATATTCTTTATTTAAAG
This sequence comes from Flavobacteriales bacterium, assembly GCA_024641135.1. Classification (GTDB taxonomy): domain Bacteria; phylum Bacteroidota; class Bacteroidia; order Flavobacteriales; family Flavobacteriaceae; genus Yeosuana. Next base: position 6,918 of record JAHEDS010000037.1, on the reverse strand, counting down.
CTATATAACGCTTTTGATCGGTCATTACATCTGGCTGAATGATTAAATCACTTACCTCATCAAAACGTTGCTTTACTATTTGTAATTTTTCTAACATTACCTTTTTAACTTGTTGGGCAAAAATACGATAATTTATGAATTTTAATAGACTACAATGATTGCATTGTATTTAATTTTAAAATTCATTTTTATACGTTATCGAATAAATCTTTTAAAGGAATTTAACCCCTTCGAAATTTTAAATATCATTAAAAATCGACTGCAAAACCAATAGCTAAATACTGTTTCCACTGTATTTTAGCTCCAGCTTTCTCAAAAACCCCATCAACATCCGTTGCTTTTTGTGTTTTCACATCATCATCGTAAAGAACATGTGAACCAAAAGTTGCCTGAACATAATGATTAACTTTAAAATCAAAATTAATTTGCCAGTCTACATCAATATTTCCAAAACTATTTAAATAATCTGTATATAAACTTATAAGATTACGAAAGGAAATATTTTCTACTACTTCCATTTCATAGCTATTATTGATTAAGATACCAAACTCTTTATGAATTCTTTTCCCGTCAATTAACACATTACCGTCAACATCAATAACGGCCGGGGTAACTCCGAAGGCACCCGCATCTGCTAAATCTTGATCTAATACAAAAGTTGTTTTAAAGGTAACAGGTGAAAAATAAAAGGATAGCTTATCAATATTTTTACCATATTCCATACCACCCCCAAAAAACAAATACCCTGGCGCCATAAGTGCAGATATTTTCTTATCTATATCTGGATATTGATACCCATTTGTAAACTGCGTTTTAAAATTAAGCCGGGCAGAATAAAACCAATTAGATGTCCCATCTGGTCGATAGCCCATATTGGAATTAATTTCGAATAAATCTTCTGTCTTCCTTAACTCCCTATCCTGCTGTTTGTTAACGCCATACCTAATAACAAGTCTGTTTTTCCATGAAAAATATTTATCTCGATAATTAATATTGGATTCTGACTTTAATAACGCTGATACTGCATTACTTCCTCCTGAATTCCAGTTAACAAATGTAACTTCACTCAAATCTATACCCGCTCTGTTATTTTTTATCCACTCTGGCTTGATAGCATAATCACTATCAGGTTTGGCACTCATAAATATTGAAGTTGGTTGTGCAATAAGCACTTGAACCAATAAAAAAAAAGGGATAATTAAAAGTTTTTTCATGACAATTTATTCCAAATTAAAATTCAATTTGTTAACAAGAATCATTCCACTATAATTTAAGGGAAATAAAAAATTAGTATTTAAACTCACCAAACTCACTATTTATTGTAAGTTCTGTTTTGTTAGAAGATTGAACGCGCCCAATAATTTGAGCATCGACGTTAAATGATTTTGAAATCTCAATAATATCGTCAGCAATTTCCGGAGTGACATATAGTTCCATTCTGTGCCCACAATTAAACACCTGATACATTTCTTTCCAATCTGTTTTCGATTGCTCCTGGATCAGTTTAAATAAAGGTGGAACGGGAAACATATTATCTTTAATAATATGCAAATCTTTTACAAAATGTAAAATTTTTGTTTGTGCACCACCAGAACAATGTACCATTCCATGAATGGCATCACTTTTATATTTTGATAAAATATCTTTAATAATTGGAGCATAAGTTCTTGTTGGTGATAAAACTAATCGACCTGCATCTATTGGAGAACCTTCAACTTGATCAGTCAATTTCATATTACCAGAATAAACCAGATCTTCTGGTACCGAAGCATCAAAACTTTCGGGATATTTTTCAGCTAAATACTTACTAAACACATCATGCCTTGCAGATGTTAAGCCATTACTTCCCATCCCGCCATTATATGATTTCTCATAAGTTGCTTGTCCTGAAGAAGACAGTCCTACAATAACATCACCTGCTTTTATATTCGCATTATTGATTACGTCGGCACGTTTCATCCTTGCAGTTACGGTTGAATCTACAATTATAGTTTTTACTAAATCTCCAACATCGGCGGTTTCGCCTCCAGTTGAATGAATGGTTACACCAAAAGATTTTAAATCTGAAATCAATGCTTCCGTACCATTAATTATAGCAGAAATCACTTCGCCTGGAATTTTATTTTTATTTCTTCCAATGGTAGATGACAATAAAATATTATCAACCGCTCCAACACATAATAAATCATCGATATTCATAATCAAGGCGTCCTGTGCAATCCCTTTCCAAACCGAAATATCTCCGGTTTCTTTCCAGTACATATAGGCTAAAGACGATTTTGTCCCAGCACCATCGGCGTGCATAATCAAACAATAATCTTCATTGTTCGTTAAAAAATCTGGTACTATTTTACAAAATGCCTGAGGAAACAATCCTTTATCAACTTTTTTAATTGCGTTATGAACATCTTCTTTCGAAGCTGAAACACCTCTAAGTGCATAACGTTTACTAATTTCTTGACTCATGAATCTCTTTAGTATTTAGAATTGCAAAAGTAACGATTGTTTACTTTTAACTTAAATTTTTTATTATTGAATTTCGTCTTCATTTCTAATTAAAAAAGGACCTGAAAATCGGGTCCTTTTTTAATTACATTCACTTATTATCTAGTAAATAATAACTCACGGTATTTTGTTAGTGGCCAAATTTCATCATCAACTAACAATTCCAGTTTATCACAGTGATATCGAATATCGTCAAATAATGGTTTCACTTTAAAACAATAAGCATGCGCTCTTTTTTCTATATCTGAAATAGCATTTGCTTGTTTTCTTTCGTTAGTCATCTTAGTTACATTAGCATTTATACCTTCAATGTGACTAGAAATCTCTTCAATTAAATTGATTTGTTCTTTTGAAACCTTATGATATTTCTCTTCAAAAATGTCTTTTAGTCCTTTTACATTTTTAATCAAAATATTTTGATATCTCACTGCCGTAGGTACAATATGATTACGAGCAATGTCTCCCAATACGCGTCCTTCAATTTGAATATGCATAATATATTCTTCAATTTCAATTTCATATCGGGCCTCAACTTCAACTTTACTCATAACATTCATTTCTTCAAATAAAGCAATGGCTTTTTTTGAAACTCGTGCTTTTAAAGCTTCAGGTGTTGTTTTATTATTACTTAACCCTCTCTTTTTTGCTTCAATAGCCCAAGCTTCTCCGTACCCGTTGCCTTCAAACAAAATATTTCTGGAAGCCTTTATATATTCTCTTAGTATGTTGAAGATTGCTTCGTCTTTTTTCAATCCTTTATTTTCAATTAAAGCATCGACTTCAACTTTAAAATCTTTCAATTGTTTTGCAACAATAGTATTTAAAATCGTCATAGGATTTCCACAATTTGCTAAAGAACCAACAGCTCTAAATTCAAATTTATTACCTGTAAATGCAAATGGAGAAGTTCTGTTCCTATCTGTATTATCCAATAGTACATCAGGAATTTTACCAACCACATTTAGTTTTAAATCGGTCTTTTCTTCAGGTGATAATTTTCCTTTCGTCACACCTTCAAGCTCCTCTAAAACCTTCGTTAACTGATCTCCAATGAAAACAGATATTATAGCCGGTGGCGCTTCATTAGCTCCTAATCGATGATCGTTACTTGCCGAAGCAATCGCAGCTCTTAAAAGTTCTTCATAATCATGAACAGCTTTTATTGTATTAATAAAAAACGTTAGGAACTGAAGGTTACTCATTGGTGTTTTTCCAGGTCCTAATAAGTTAACACCTGTATCGGTTGACATAGACCAGTTGTTATGCTTACCTGACCCATTAATTCCGGCAAAAGGTTTTTCATGCAATAACACTTTAAAATTATGACGCGAAGCAACCCGACCCATAATATCCATTAATAAAGAGTTGTGATCTACTGCCAAGTTTACTTCTTCATATATTGGCGCTAACTCAAACTGATTAGGCGCCACCTCATTATGCCGCGTTTTAACAGGTATCCCAACTAACATGCATTCCTTCTCCAAATCACGCATAAAATTTAATGCCCTACTTGGAATAGAACCAAAATAATGATCATCTAATTGTTGCCCCTTAGCAGATGAATGCCCTAACAAAGTTCTACCTGTAAGAGTAATATCTGGACGTGAAATCGCTAAAGATTTATCAATTAAAAAATATTCCTGTTCCCAACCTAAAGAGGAAGAAACTTTTTTAACGTTTTTATCAAAATATTTACATACTGCGGTTGCAGCATCATCTACCGCATGCAATGCTCTTAGTAAGGGTGTTTTATAATCAAGTGCCTCGCCAGTATAAGCCACAAAAATAGTAGGGATACATAATGTAGTACCATAAATAAATGCGGGAGATGTTGGATCCCAAGCAGTATAACCTCTTGCCTCGAAGGTATTTCTAATCCCTCCATTTGGAAAACTTGAAGCATCTGGTTCTTGCTGTACTAATTGATCTCCACCAAATTTTTCCACTGAAAGACCTCCTCCTATCGTTTCAAAAAAAGCGTCGTGTTTTTCAGCAGTTATGCCAGTTAACGGTTGAAACCAGTGAGTATAATGTGTTACACCTTTTGATAAGGCCCAGTCTTTCATTGAAGATGCTACCTGATCGGCTATATTTCTATCAATTTTAGTACCGTGTTCTATGGCGCTCATGACACCTTTATAGGCATCTTTTGATAAATGTTGGCGCATAGCACTTTCATTAAAAACATTTCTACCAAATAAATCAGAACGTCTTTCTTTTTCCTCTACAGGAACTGGTGTATGAGACATGGACTCTTTTAACACTTGAAATCTTAATGTTGACATAATTTAAAAAAATAAATAAGGTTAAAAATTGTTCCACAAAAGTAAAAACAGTAAACCAAATTGATATTATTTTAAAAAAAATGTTATTAACAATTTTACAATATTTACGGAAAAAAATACATTTATTTCAAAAGTAACCCTATAATAATAAGGGATGAATAAAAATAATAACGGTTTATAATTAAATACCCCTGTGTTTTTACAAGGAATAAAGAAATATATATATTTGCACCTCAAACAATATTATTATCTATTTAAAATTTTCAATATGGCAAAAATAAAACTAGAGTACATTTGGTTAGACGGTTATTTACCAACCCAAAACCTAAGAAGTAAAACTAAAGTTGAAGAACATGAAAACTTCAAAGGAACACTTGAAGAACTAGGTAACTGGTCCTTCGATGGCTCATCGACTAAACAAGCTGAAGGAGGTTCTTCAGACTGTGTATTAAAACCAGTTGCCATCTATCCAGACCCTCAACGTGTAAACGGTTATTTAGTTATGACTGAAGTTATGAATGCCGATGGTACTCCACATGTTTCCAATGGTCGATGTACAATAGATGACGACAATGAAGATTTTTGGTTTGGTTTTGAACAGGAATATTTTATAATGGATGTTCGTACTGAATTACCATTAGGGTTCCCTAGAGGTGGGTATCCAAAACCACAAGGAATGTATTATTGTTCAGTAGGAGGGTTAAATACTCATGGACGTGTGTTAGTTGAAGAGCATGCCGATTTATGTATAAAGGCAGGTTTAAATTTTGAAGGAATTAATCAAGAGGTAGCTTGTGGTCAATGGGAATTTCAATTATTTGCAAAAGGAGCCAAAAGAGCAGGTGATGAAATTTGGGTTGCAAGATATTTATTGGACCGATTAACTGAAAAGTTTAATTACTATATAGAATACCATCCAAAACCACTTGGAGATACGGACTGGAATGGATCTGGTATGCATGCTAATTTCTCAAATTCGACAATAAGAACCAGTGGCTCTGAAGCTACTATTAGAAAAATTTGTGAGGCTTTCAGACCGGTAACAAAAGAACATATAGAGGTATATGGCGCTTATAATGATCAAAGGTTAACTGGAAAACACGAAACGGCCTCTATTCACGATTTTTCATTTGGTATTTCAGACAGAGGTGCTTCGATTCGTATTCCTCATTATACTGTATCAAAAGGATGGAAAGGATATTTAGAAGATCGTAGACCAGCTTCAAATGCTGATCCATATAAAGTTGCTGCTAGAATTATTAAAACTGTTAAATCCGCAAAGGTTTAATAATTTCGCAACAAAAATTGTTCATAATAAAAAAGTGCTGTCACCATTGGTTTCAGCACTTTTTTTATGTAAAGTTAAAAATAATTATTTATGACTGAATATCATAACTATAAAGATACCATAACCTAATACTAGAAGAAATCCTTTAAACCGAGTTATTTCAAATTGCTTTTTAATAAAGGTTAAAGGCAACAAGATTAATGCATATCCAATCATCCAGAAAATATCATTGGACAGTATTTGCAGTTCAGTTACAGGAATAGGTTTTATCATGGCCGTTAACCCTAAAACAGAACCAATATTAAAAATATTTGAGCCAATTAAATTTCCCAATGAAATGGCTTTTTCTTGCTTCGCAGCAGCGATTATTGAAGCCGCCAATTCTGGAATACTAGTTCCTACTGCTATCAAGGAAACACCAATAACGGCTTCACTCACACCAACAGCCAAAGCAATTTCTTTTGCACCACTCAACAACCATTCGCTACCAAAAAATAATGCTAGTACCCCAATTAATAACCATATAATAATTTTAAAATTTGAAACGATAGCTAGGGTGTCATCAACCTCATCTGATATATCACCTTCTCTGGAATTTCTCATTATAATAATAACAAAGAGAATAATCGCCACAAATAATATAAGGCCTTCAGAAAAACTTAAAAGATTATCATTCTTTAAAAAAAAGTACAAAGTCAATGAAAAAATCATCATGACTGGCCAATTCATTCTATAAAATGATTTATCAACAACAATGGCACCTACCATAGCTGTTAAGCCTAAAACCAATCCTATATTAGCAATATTAGAGCCTATCACATTATTTATAGCAATTGCAGG
>JAHEDS010000103.1 GCA_024641135.1 Flavobacteriales bacterium | reverse complement strand
ATTGAAGCTTTAAAAAAGATGATTTTAGCTTCAGGCCTTACGGTTGCACAAATGGTAAGTACGGCATGGGCATCTGCTTCAACATTTAGAGGTTCAGATATGCGTGGTGGTGCTAATGGTGGTCGTTTACGATTAGAACCACAAAGAAGTTGGGAGGTAAATAATCCAAAGGAATTAAATAAAGTTTTAAATGTGCTTGAGGGTATTCAAAAAGAATTTACTGGAACCATCTCTATGGCAGATTTAATTGTATTGGCAGGTGCTGTTGGAGTTGAAGAAGCTGCAAAAAAGGCCGGACATAAAATTAAAGTACCGTTTACGCAGGGTAGAGGTGATGCTACTCAAGAGCAAACAGATTTAGAATCGTTTGGTTATTTAGAGCCATTAGCTGATGGATTTAGAAATTATATTAAATCCGATTTGCAAGTTGCTGCTGAAGATTTGTTAGTAGATCGAGCTAACCTTTTAACCTTATCTATTCCTGAAATGACTGTTCTTGTTGGTGGATTACGTGTATTAGGAGCAAATTATGACGGTTCTAATTATGGTGTGTTTACAAATAAAAAAGGAAGTTTAACTAATGATTTCTTTACAAATGTATTAGATTTCACCTATACATGGAGCGCTACTTCAGAAGATGATCGATTTTTTGAAGGACGTGACCGTAGAACAGGGGAAGTGAAATTTACTGGAACACGTGCTGATCTTATTTTTGGTTCAAATACTGAATTGAGAGCAGTAGCTGAAGTTTATGGAGCTAATGATGGTCTGGAAAAATTCGTTAAAGATTTTGTTAACGCTTGGACAAAAGTGATGAATTTAGACCGTTTTGATTTAAAATAATCTGAAATGATTAATATGTTAAAATGGGGTGAGCAAGTTATGCTGATCCCATTTTTCTTTAAAACATTATTTATATGACGGAAATAGAACTTTTTTTTAATACAATTCAATCTGGAAATAAAGGGAATCTTGAAGCTCAATTGAAAAGAAATCCCAACTTAATTAACATAAAAGATGCAAGAGGATTTACTCCGCTTATATTTGCAACCTATTTTGATAAGGAAGATATTGCTAAAAGTTTAATAGAACGCAATGCCGCTATTGATGCAAAAGATGCTTCAGGAAATACCGCTCTAATCGGTGTTTGCTTCAAAGGAAATGAAAGTCTTGCGAGTTATTTAATTGAGAATGGTGCAGATGTAAATGCAATAAATAATAACGGAATGTCTCCTTTAATATTTTCTACCATGTATAATAAAGCAGCTAGTGTTAGGTTGTTGCTTGCAAATAATGCGGATGTAACTCTTCAGGATACTAAAGGAATGACAGCTTTAGATTATGCTCAACAAAATGGATTTAATGAAATAGTTGATATACTTCAGAAATATTTTAATTAGGATTTTTGTTTGACCTATTTGCTTATTTTCAAAATATAGTAAAGTTTTATTTTTTTAGAAGTTGTCTGATCTTAATATTAAGTCCGGCAAATAATAGCGTTGTAAACGGGCTAAGCCAGTTAAATATGGCATAACCAGCATAATGAAGCGTGTCAACTCCTAATACACCACTTTGGTAAGCTCCACAAGTATTCCAAGGCACTAATACGGATGTAACTGTTCCGCTATCTTCTAAAGTTCTAGATAAATTTTCTGGAGCTAATCCTTTATCTCTAAAGGCTTTTGCATACATTTTTCCAGGAACAACAATTGCCAAATATTGGTCACTTGCTGTTACATTTAATGCTAAACAACTAGCCACTGTACTTGCAAACAGGCCAAATGTGGTATGAAACAATTTTAATAATGCTTTACTTATTGTTGTTAAGGCTCCTATGGCGTCCATTACACCGCCAAAAGTCATAGCGCATAAAATAAGCCATATAGTCCCCATCATTTTAGCCATGCCACCTGCCTTAAATAATCCTTTTAAAGCTTCATTTTCTGTTGGGATAAAGGTGTCTGTTGTAATGGCATTCATAATACCTTTATAAGCAGTTGTAAAATCTAATGCCGTTCCGCCACCAATTGATGTAACTATATTCGGTTGAAAAATTAATGCTGCAACTCCTCCTAAAATGGTTCCAATTAAAAGCGCAATTAATGGGGGTGTTTTTTTTACGATGAGTATGATAACCAGCACAGGAACAATAAATAACCAAGGACTTACATTTATAGCAGATTCAATAGACTCAATAATTTCATGTGTGTCTGCAGAACCTTTAGTTTCAAGATTTAACCCAATGATGATAAAAACAATAAGTGTTATTGTTATGGTTGGCACAGTTGTTATTAACATATATCTTATATGTGTAAATAAGTCGGTACCTGCCATGGCAGGTGCCAAATTGGTAGTATCACTCATAGGCGAGATCTTATCTCCAAAATAAGCACCAGAAAGAATGGCTCCTGCTGTCATTCCCAATGGAACTCCTAAAGCATCGGCAATACCGATGAGTGCAATACCCACTGTTGCAGATGTGGTCCAGCTACTTCCTGTGGCAACTGAAATGATAGCACAAATAATCACGCAGGCTGCAAGAAAAATTGTTGGATTTAAGACTTGTAATCCATAATAAATCATGGTTGGGATAATGCCACTAATAAGCCAAGTACCTGCCAAAGCTCCAACCATTAATAAAATAAGAATTGAACTTGTTGTTGACTTTACATTTTCAGCAACTTCTTCAATCATTTGTTCAAATTTTACTTTATTAAAAATTCCAACAATAGCAGCAACAGCAGCTCCTAATAATAACACAAATTGATTAGATCCACTAAGCGCATCTTCACCATAAGTATAAACATTATAGGCTAACATGCCTACCAAGGCAAACACAGGAATAAGTGCCTCCCAAATGTTTAATTCCCTATTTTCAACAATATGTTCATCTTGAGGTACTCTTGGCTTAATGTCTTGGCTTTTCATGTAAATGGGTCATTTTAATTTAGAAGTGTAATGTTACGCTTTTAGATTATAAATTGCAAACACAAAGAAAAAGCCAAAATTTATATTTTGGCTTTTTAATACTTAAAATTGATTTATTTTTATAAAATGTTTATTTGTGTCATGCACTCATGCATCATTTGATAAGTTCTTTCAATATCATCATCTAAACCAATAGAAAAACGAATTAATCCATCACTCAATCCCATTTCTTTTTGCTCCTCTTCAGGAATCTCGCTTGAAGTGGAAGTACCTGGTGCACTAAATAGGGTTTTGTAGAAACCTAAGCTTACCGCTAAATAACCAAGATTTTTGTTTTGCATAAGTTCCATTAATTCATTTGCTTTATTCAAAGATCCTACATCAATAGTTAGCATACCACCAAAACCATATTCTGGATGCATCATACTTTTATATAACGCATGAGATGGATGAGATTTTAATCCGGGATAAACAGTTTTTAAACCATCAGACTCAAATTTTTCAGCTAGATATAAAGCATTTTTACTATGTTGCTTTATTCTAATATGTAATGTTCTTAGGTTTTTTAATACAGAGGCTGCTCTTAAGCTATCCATTGTTGAGCCTAATAACATACATGCACCATTATTTACATTTCTTAAATCATTTATAAACTCTTGTGTGCCACAAACAACACCACCAACAGTGTCACTTGAGCCATTAATGAATTTAGTTAAACTATGTATAATCACGTCAGCACCTAAAATAGCAGGTGAAATGGATAGCGGAGAAAATGTATTATCTACAACTAATTTTAAATTATGTTTTTTTGCAATTATTGCTAATGCTGAAATATCGGCTACTTCAAGAAGTGGATTACTTACAGATTCGCAGTAAATTATCTTAGTGTTTTTATTAATTGCCGATTCAACTGCATCAAGTTTAGTAATATCAACAAAAGATGTTTCTATTTGCATTCTAGGAATAAAATTCTTTAAAAAAGCATAGGTTCCACCATAGATAGTTCGACTACTTACAATATGGTCGCCAGACTGACAAAGTTGTAAAAGTACAGGTGTTATCGCTCCCATACCAGATGCAGAAACATTGGCGGTTTCTGTACCTTCCATAGCGGCTAAAGCTTCTCCAAGGTATAGGTTAGAAGGTGAAGAGTGTCTAGAATATAAGTAGCAACCTTCAGCATTTCCTTCAAATGTATCAAACATAGTTTTAGCCGAAAGAAACGTATAAGTTGATGAGTCAGAAATTGAAGGATTTACACCTCCAAATTCCCCAAAGTACTGTAAATCTTGAATATTGTTCGCAGGATTAAAAGACATAATATTAGTTTAAGTTTATATCAAATTTCATGATTTTTAGATAAATTAACAATGCATATTCGATTATTTAGAAAATAAAACTATAATAACTTATATTTGTAGATAATAAATATTAAAAAATCAATTTTTTTTAATTATTCATGAAATATTTTCAAATATGATACTAGATTCAATAGATAAACAAATAGTAGTTTTATTGCAAAAAGATTGTAAGCAAACTAATAAAGAGCTTTCTAATAAATTAAATCTTTCAGTAACGGCTATATATGAGCGGATTAAAAAACTCGAAAAAGAAGGAATAATAAATAAATATGTTGCTTTAATACAGAAGGAAAAAGTTGATAAAAATTTTGTTGCTTTTTGTCATATTAAGTTAATTCAGCATTCTCAAGATTATGTAGTTAAATTTGAAAGGGAAGTTACTAATTTAAATGAAGTTTTAGAATGTTATCATATTAGTGGAGATTATGATTATTTGTTAAAGGTTATTGTAAAAGATATGCCATCTTTTAGAGAGTTTATGGTAAATAAACTTACCAATATTAATCATATTGGGAGCACCCATAGTATGTTTGTTATAAGTGAAGTTAAACATACTACTGCAATTGTTGTTTAATTTTATAGCTTCGACAGTCTAAAAATATTTTAGAAATAATTTTATAAGTTTTGTTTTGCCTTTATAAGGAGCATATCTAATTGGTACATCAAGCCAATTGCCTTTTTTAACGATAGCTTTTTGATGAGAAAAGGTATAAAAAGTATGTTTTCCATGATAGGCTCCGGTACCACTTGAGCCTACACCTCCAAATGGTAATTTTGGGTTTGCAAAATGAATGACAGTATCATTAATAGCACCACCACCAAAGGAATACGTTGAAATCATTTTTTTCGAAAATTTCTGTTTATTACTGAATACATAAAGAGAAAGAGGTTTATTATACCTTGAAATAATTTGACTTATATCATCCTCATTTGAATAGCTTAAAACTGGTAATATAGGACCAAAAATTTCGTCCTTCATTACTTCACTTTCCAAACTAGGTTCATCTATAACAGTTGGAGAGATATATAATGTTTCTTCGTCTAAATCTCCACCCATTAAAATAGTTTCATTTTTAAGCATATTTGCCAATCGTGAAAAATTTCGAGAGTTTATAATTCTGGCAAAATCATTAGAAGCTTTTGGATTTGATGAATAAGATGCTTCTATTTCTTGCCTTAGTGCTTCTATGAATTGCTGTTTTACAGAATGGTGGATAATGATATAATCTGAGGCAATACAGGTTTGTCCGGCATTAATAAATTTTCCCCATGAGATACGTTTTGCAGCAAGCTTGATATTTGCAGTTTCATCTATTATACATGGATTTTTACCTCCTAATTCTAAGGTTGTTGGGGTCAAATGTTCAGCTGCCGCCTTGGCTACTATTTTACCAACATTTACACTGCCAGTAAAGAAAATATAGTCCCATTTATTATGCAATAATTCTTGAGCCACTTTGGCGTCCCCATTAACTACAGCAACAATAGATTCTTCAAAAACTTCTTTAATGATTTTTTCAACAATTCCAGAAGTATGTGGTGTTAATTCACTTGGTTTTAAAACAACCGTATTGCCAGCAGCAATGGCTCCAATAACTGGTAATAGGGATAATTGAAAAGGATAATTCCATGGTGCAATTACTAAAACAGTTCCATAAGGTTCGTAATAAATTTTGTCGGTAGAAGGAAAATTTAATAAAGATGGAAAGACTCGTTTTGGTTTAGCCCAAGTATTTAATTTTTTTAAAGTTAAATCAAGTTCTGAAAGAACAAGGCCTGTTTCAGACAATATAGATTCAAACACAGGCTTTTTAAAATCAGCATACAACGCATCAATAATAGCTTGTTCATTTTTGATCAGTTCTGATTTTAATCTTAACAATATTTTTTTTCGAAAGGATAAAGATTTTGTTTCTCCGGTTAAAAAAAACGCTTTTTGGTTTGCGATTAGCTTTGAAATCATAAGTGTTTTATTATTAAGTTAATCTACATAAAAAATTATAAACAGGCATCCCAAATAGCATCTTTTGGTAATGGCGCAGTAATTTTAATGGGCTCCAGTTTTACAGGATGTGTAAAAGTAATATCTCTTGCATGCAGGTGTATACTTGCATCTTCATTACTCCTGTCAAATCCATACTTTAAATCTCCTTTTATAGGGCAACCAATCTGTGATAATTGCGATCTGATTTGGTGGTGTCTTCCTGTTTCTAAATTAATTTCAAGTAAAAAATAATTATTTAATTTTTTTATGACTTTATAATGAAGGATGGCTTTTTTGCTTTCAGAAACTTCTTTTGTATATGCGTATGACTTATTATTTTTAGGATTCTTTTTAAGCCAATTTATTAGGGTATCTTGTTCTTTTTTTGGTTGGTTTTTTACAATTGCCCAATACGTTTTTGCAATATCTTTAGATACAAATAGGGCATTTAAACGAGGTAACACTTTGCTCGTTTTCGCAAAAATAACTAATCCAGTGGTTGGGCGGTCAAGTCTGTGAACCACACCTAGATAGACATTTCCAGGTTTGTTGTAAGTAGTTTTAATATAGTCCTTAACAACCTCACTTAATGGTTTGTCACCTGTTTTATCGCCTTGTACTATATCACCAGCTCGTTTATTGACAACGATGATATGGTTGTCTTCATATAAAATTTGAAGATTATTTTTATTAGATAAAACTTTAGTCACTAATATTGTTCTTTATCACTAGGGAAATCGTTACTTTTTACATCTGTTACATATTGGGAAATGGCATGTGTCATTTCTTCATACAAATTCATATATCGTCGTAAAAATCGTGGATTAAATTCATGCGTTATTCCTAACATATCATGTAATACTAATACTTGCCCGTCTACACCATTACCGGCACCTATTCCAATTACAGGAATACTTACACTTTCAGCAACTTTTTGAGCTAGTTTAGCAGGAATTTTTTCAAGAACTATAGCAAAACATCCAATGCGCTCTAACATTTTCGCATCTTCAACTAAATCTATTGCTTCTTGCTCTTCTTTAGCTCTCACAGTATAGGTTCCGAACTTATAAATTGATTGTGGTGTTAACCCTAAATGTCCCATAACTGGGATTCCCGCGTTTAAAATACGTTTTATAGAATCTTTTATTTCTTTGCCTCCTTCCATTTTAACAGAATGTGCTCCGCTTTCTTTCATGATTCTAATAGCCGAACGCAAGGCTTCTCTAGG
>JAHEDS010000036.1 GCA_024641135.1 Flavobacteriales bacterium | reverse complement strand
ACCAGGAGTTGTTACATCATTAAAAGTTAAAGTTACCGAAGCATCACAAGTATCTGTTGCTGTAGCTGCCGTGAAACTTGGAGTTGCAGGACAGTCTATGGTTGTTGGAGCAGGTAATGCTGAGATTACAGGCGCTGTTGTATCGGTTACAGTAATAGTTTGTACATCTGTTGCAGTGTTACCACAAGCATCCGTTACTGTAAATGTTCTATTTACAACAATTGGACATGTCCCACTTTTTGTATCAATATAACTTATTGTAATATTTCCATTAGTATCTGAAGCGTCACCTCCACCTGCACTAGCAGCTTGTAATTGAGATAAAGTAATTGAAACTGAAGTTTCACTATAAACAAGGCTAGTGATTGCACTTGTGTTACATCCTTCTATTGTATAATTTCCTGGAGCAGTTATTATTGGTTTAGAGTTATCTTGAGTTTTTAACTCAATATTATTCGTTGATTTTGTACAAGAGTTATTATCAACAACAGAAATACTATAAATACCTGTATCTAAATTAGTAAATTCTCCCGTTTGATTAGTACTAATAGAGCTCCCACCTTTAACTAAAGAATAGGTATATGGGGCTGTTCCTCCAGACCCTGTAACCTTTATTGACCCTTTATCTGTTAAACAAGTTGGTTGTATAACAATGGGTGTCGATAATAAAACATCAACAACAGTAATATTAAACTGGCATGTTTTTGTTAATGTTGTTCCGCTTGGAGAAACATAAACAGCTGTATAATTCAAATTATGTGACCCAACAGGATAAAATCCTTGGTTTGGACCAGTGACAGTAAAGTCAACCCCTGCAGCACATCCATCACTATTATTCAAAATTCCCGTAACAGAAATAATAGTGTCGCCTATATTTGCATTATTAGGTTTAGATCCTGTATAATGCATAACAAATTTTAGTCTATAAATACCTGTCTTTTTTGTAAGGAGGCCATTTCCTGGATCAAAATTAGCAGGCCATTTATACGTAGTTGTGGCTGCAGTTACTTGTTTAGTAGCCAATGATACATCGGGATAATTAACATTATTTTGAGCATCAAATCCTCCTACTAAAATTAATTGAACTGTATAATTTCCATTGTTGTATTTCAAATCTATGGAAACTTCCGTATCATCTTGAATAATTAAATATGGGGTAGTAATTTTAGAATCTTTTGATCCATCTCCATCATTTCCTGAAAATAGTTTCACATATCCACCAGCGGTTCCAACCCTTGAAATATAATTAAAATCCCAACAATCTTGTTTTAATAAATTTTCATTTAATTCAAAGAGCATTTGAAAAGAACCACCTGTTATCGATCCGGAACAAGTTTCAGTAACCTTTGGAGTATCCCAATTCACATTGGCCCCGTAAACACCATTTACATAGGTGTCTGCACAAACAGTCTGATTTGGAGGACAACTTTCGAAAACAATACAATCATTTGCGTTTTGTCCATATAGATTAGTTAAGCAACAAAATGCCACTAAAGCAATTAAATTTTGAAAAACCTTATACGTAATAGTTTTCATAAGCTTGCATATTAATTTTCAATACAATTTTTTAATATATATTATTGGCTCTAAATATAATTATAGTACAGCCAATTATTTTTTAAATTATGAAGTAATGAGGGGAATATGCTATATGATAGCATAAAATACTTTCGATAAGAAATTAGATTTGGGGTCATAAATTTCTAAATTATTAGTAACAAAAGAACGCACTAGTTATTACTAAATCAAATAAATATGTTAAATCACATATTTATTCGTTAAATGGATAACTATTACCTTTTAAACGTTATTATCATTTATTTTAGCGATAAAATACTAAAAATCAAATAAATAGAGTTTAATGGTTGTTGTTCATCATTATTAATGCGTAATAAATCAAATACAAATAAAATACATTTTATCGAAGAAAACAACACTTTGCCGATAATACTTAACTTATAATTCAATTTTATGAAACAAATAATTTTAATAAGACATGCAAAATCGTCATGGGAACATGATATTTCAGATCATCAAAGGCCTTTAAATAAGAGAGGTTTTAATGATGCTAGTTTAATTTCAAAGGAATTAAATGGTAAAATTAATCCAGCTGCTATTTGGTCAAGTGATGCCATGCGTGCTAAAACTACCGCTGAAATTTTTATTTCAAATCTTAATTTTCAATCAAAAGGAGTTAATCTAATCCATGAATTATATGATTTTACTGGTAATAAACTTATAAATGAAATTAAAGGTTGTTCTGATAATATTAGTGAATTAATGATTTTTGGTCATAACAATGCGATTACTAATTTTGTTAATCATTTTGGTAATATTTACATAGAAAATGTACCTACGTCTGGTGTTGTTATTATTCAATTTGAAACTAAAAAATGGCTGGAGATTCAAAAAGGTAAAACAATTTTCACGCTGTTCCCTAGAGATTTAAAATAGTATATAAAAGGAATTGTTTTTAAAAATTAAAACCCAATAAATATTAATATAAGATTTATATATATATGTTATTCAAATGTATATAATGAATTACTTCAATTAAAAGTTTTAATGTAAAGTACTTATAAAACGAGAATTTTGAAATTTTAAATGTGCATTCGATTACCTTAAAAATAGTCTGCAATTTTATTTAAATAGAATATATTTGTTAATAATTAAAATTCTAAATGACGAAGACTGAAAAACATAATAATAGTTATATAAATAGAGAAATAAGTTGGTTGCAGTTTAATGCTAGAGTTTTACAGGAAGCAGCCGATGATTCGGTGCCACTTATTGAACGCCTAAGATTTTTAGGGATTTTTTCAAATAATTTAGATGAGTTTTTTAAGGTTAGATATGCAACGGTAAAACGTATAGTGCAAGCTGGTAAAGGCGGTAAAAGTGAACTTGGAGGTATTAAAGCGGTGGAATTACTTGAAATTATAACTAAAATTGTTATTAAACAACAAAGTGAAAGTTTAGATATTTTAAGCGATATTGAAAAAAAACTAGAGAAAGAGAATATTTTCATTATTGATGAAACTAAAATTGAAGATTTTCAGCATGATTTTCTGAAAAATTATTTTACACAAAAAGTAAGTCCGGCACTAGTTACAATTATTTTAAATGATTTAGTTAATCTTCCAAATTTGAAAGATAGCGCTGCTTATTTGGCAGTTAGAATGGTCATGAAAGCTAATCAAAAGCAGTTTGCGTTGATTGAAATCCCTAAATCTTTTAACCGTTTTATTGAATTGCCGCAAAATAACGGTAAGAATTATATAATCATGATAGATGATTTATTGAGGTATTTTTTGAATGATATCTTCAATATTTTTGATTACCAGGATATGTCAGCACATATGATTAAAATTACACGCGATGCTGAACTTGATTTTGAAAGTGATTTAAGTAAAAGTTTTTTAGAAAAAATTTCTGATAGCGTTAAACTCAGACAATTAGGACAACCTGTTCGTTTTGTATATGATAAAAATATACATCAGGAAACATTAGATTATTTAATGTCGAAAATGGGTGTTGATACCGTCGATAGTATAATTCCCGGTGGTCGTTATCATAACAGACGCGATTATATGAGTTTTCCTAGTTTAGGAAGAACAGATTTGCTTTATAAAAAAATTAAAGAATTACCAATAAAAGGATTAAGTCTAGACGGAAGTATATTCGAAGAAATTGCTAAAAAAGACTATCTACTTTATGCACCTTATCATACATTTTCTTATGTAGTAAAGTTTTTAAGAGAAGCTGCCTTAGATCCAAAGATAAAAACTATTAAAATTACTATTTATAGACTTGCCGAGATTTCACATATAGCTAGTTCACTTATAAATGCGGCTATTAATGGTAAAACAGTAACGGTTTCAATTGAATTACAGGCAAGATTTGATGAGCAAGCTAATATTGATTATGCCCATGAAATGGAAAAGGAAGGTATTCATTTGGTTTTTGGAGTTCAAGGACTCAAAGTACACAGTAAAATGTGTGTAGTTGAAAGAGAAGAAGGAAAGAAAATTAAGAGATATGGTTTTGTAAGTACTGGAAATTTTAATGAATCAACTGCAAAAGTATATACAGATACTACTTTATTTACAGCAAATCAAAGTATATTAAAAGATATAAATAAGGTTTTTGCTTTTTTTGAAACCAACTATCAAATATTTAAATATAAGCACATTATAACCTCTCCACATTATACTCAAAAAGCAATTTTCGCTTTAATTGATACCGAAATTCTAAATGTAAAAAATGGTAAGCCAGGTTATATTAAGGTTAAAATGAACAGTATTACCAGTTATAATATGGTTGATAAACTTTATGAAGCTAGTAATGCAGGTGTTGAAATTAAGATGATTGTACGTGGCATTTGCTGTTTAATACCAGGAATTAAAGGTATGAGCGAAAATATAGAAGTTATAAGTATTGTTGATAAATTTTTAGAGCATTCAAGGCTTTATGTTTTCGGTAATAATAATAATCCTAAAGTTTACATATCCTCGGCAGATTGGATGACTAGAAATATTGAAAATAGAGTAGAGGTTAGTTGTCCTATTTATGATGAGAACATTAAAAAGGAATTGCTAGACACTTTCGAGATTAATTGGAATGATAATGTTAAATCGAGATCCATTAATGAATCACAAAATAACGAATATAGGAGAAATGATAAAGAAAAAACAAGGTCTCAACTTGCTATTTATGATTATTATTTAAAAAAGTTAAATAATTAGTATGTTAATAATTCAAAAATATGCGGCCATTGATATTGGTTCTAATGCTGTAAGATTACTTATTTCTAATGTTATTGAAGAGGCTGGTCAACCTGTTTTATTTAAAAAAAATTCCTTAGTTAGGGTCCCTATTCGATTAGGTTCAGATGTGTTCTTAACTCAAAAAATATCTGATGAAAACGCTCAACGAATTACAGATACCATGTTAGCGTTTAAATTATTGATGAAATCACATAAAGTTGTTAAATACAAGGCTTGCGCTACATCAGCTATGCGAGAGGCAGTTAACGGAAATGAAGTTGCTAAGTTAGTTTATAAAAATTCTAAAATAAAAATTGATATCATTGAAGGCGAAGAAGAGGCAGCTATAATAGCAGCAACCGATTTGCATAAGTATATTGATAATGAAAAAACATATCTATATGTTGATGTTGGTGGTGGTAGCACTGAATTTACAGTGATTGATAAAGGTATTTCTGTGGCCTCAAAATCTTTTAAAATTGGGACTGTTAGATTGCTTAATGACATGGTTAAAAAGGAAGCTTGGTATGAATTAGAATCATGGATTAAATCAAAGGCCAGTGCGTTCGAAAAAATTGAAGTTATCGGATCTGGAGGAAACATCAATAAAATTTTTAAAGTGTCTGGTAAAGCAATGGGTAAACCGTTGACCTATTTTTATTTAACTTCCTATTTTAATATTTTACAAAGCTATTCTTATGATGAACGTATAACCATTTTAGATTTAAACCAAGATAGAGCCGATGTTATTATACCTGCTATGCGGATATATTTATCAGCGATGAAATGGAGTGGTGCAAAGCACATTTATGTTCCGAAAATTGGTTTGGCTGACGGTATTATAAAAAGTATGTACTACGATACGGTTTCTAGCAATACACAGTAAAATTTTGCACTTCACCTTATAAATATATATTTATTCATAATTAGATATATATTCGTTTAGATTTATAGCAATAAATTAACCCAAACCTATTTATTATGAAAAAATTATTACTATTTATTTTAGTACTTGGTTACTCATTTTATGGATTTTCACAAGACGCAAAGTACGGTGTTCGTACGGGAATAAACGTATCCAACTTAAATTTTGATGGAATTTCTTTACCAGATAACCAACACAGAAATGGTTATGTCATTGGCTTTTTTGCAGAATATAGTTTATCAGCTAAAGTAAGTTTTTCTCCAGAGTTACAGTTTTCTGCTGAAGGAGCAAAAATAGAGCCTCTTAATCTAGATTATATACAAGCACCTATTTTATTCGATTTCAAACTTGCACCAAGACTGTTTTTTGAAGTAGGTCCGCAAGTTGGTTTAAAGATAAGTAAAGTTGGGGATAACATGAAAGGCCTGGCTTTTTCAGGCGTTGGAGGTTTTTCTTATAACATAACACCAATGATTTTTATTGATGCCAGATATACTTATGGTTTTACAAATATTTTCGATAATAGCTTTGGCTATAAAGCAATTAATTCCAATATGCAATTTGGAGTAGGTTATAAGTTTTAACCATGTATTTTATCTGTTTTTCCTAAATTACTCATAATTTTAGCTTCATATTCTAGA
The DNA here is from genome assembly GCA_024641135.1 of Flavobacteriales bacterium. GTDB lineage: Bacteria > Bacteroidota > Bacteroidia > Flavobacteriales > Flavobacteriaceae > Yeosuana. Next base: position 21,002 of record JAHEDS010000036.1, on the reverse strand, counting down.
AGTTGATGCCATTTGGTATCAACTTCTTTTCTTTCTCCATATTTACGAGCAAATCCTAAAAACATAGTGTAGTGATTAGCTTCACTAACCATTAAATTTTTATAAAACTCAGCCAATTCTTTATCTTTTAACTCCTCAGAAAGTAATCTAAAGCGTTCACAACTTCTAGCTTCAATTAATGCGGCATATAATAAACGATGGACTAATTGTGTAGTTCGGCTACCGCCTTTCGGGAAAAATTTAACCAATTCAATGACATATTCATCTTTTCTATCTCTTCCTAATGTCCAACCTCGAGCGATGATTTTATCATGTACCATTTTAAAATGACTAATTTCTTCTTTTACCAAAGCTGTCATTTCCTGAACGAGTTCTGTATATTCCGGAAAACCAACAATTAAAGAAATTGCAGTACTTGTAGCCTTTTGTTCACAAAAAGCATGGTCGGTAAGTATCTCTTCTATATTTTTTTCTACAATATTTACCCATCTTGGGTCCGTTGGAAGTTTTAAACCAAGCATATTAGCTATATTTTTCAGTTATATATAAGTCGCCTTGTGCATTGAATACTAATTTCAAGTGAATACTTTTATTGTTCCCTATTTCACTAAAAAGCATTTCTATTATTACATTATTATTAATTAAAGAGGCATATTCATCTACCCAAACACCTTTAATTATTTTATTCTTAATTGACTTATTAAAAGATTCGTCAAATTCAATAATAGTATTTTTATTAACAGTCTTTGAAAAAATTTCTTGATTATCTTTTAGAATTGTTATGGACGTATTTATATTTCGATAGTAGTTTTTATATTGGATATTATCTTTAGTATAATAGCTTAATTGACTATTATCCATATCGGTAAATGACTTTAATTTAATTTTATAACCATTGGATAGAATTGTATCATTAGATGTTTCTAAATAGGATTCTGGTATATAATTAATCTGTTCTGAAAACGATTCAAAAAGCTTATGTTCTTTTAGAATTTCTTGATTTGTTTTATATAATTTATACCTTCCATCACAACTTAATAGTGTAAAAGTGAATAAAAAAACATAAAAAACTACATACTTCATAAACACTAAGTTATATGTCTAAATCAAAAGTTTTTCTTAAGGATTCTATATTAGGATTCTTTTCTTTTAATTTCTGGTATTTCTCTTTTGAAGTGTAGGCATATTGCTTTTCTTTTTCTTCATTAACTGAAATTGACAAATTAATATCAAAATTATTTAGCGATTTTCTAAGAAATGATAAAAGTTCGAATTGCTGACGTTCAACTTCTACTTTATTGGTTGAGTTTGGAAATTCTAAATGAATTGAAGTTCCTTTTACTTTTGGCTTATCAATGGATAAAATAGACGCTAAATTATGTTTGCCTTCTTCTTGAAGTTTTTTGATAAAAAGATTCCAATATTTTATGAGTTGCTTTTCAGTAAAGTTTTCTTTAGGTAAATCATCTTCATTGATAATAACATCCATCTGCTTAATTTGATGTTCCTTTTTTGCTCTTATGCTGCTTAAGGATAATCCAGATGTTCTTTTCTTTTCAGAAGTTAAAATAATTTGCTTTGGCTCATTAACCGAAATAATTTCTTGTTCTATATGAGTTTCTGTTACATCATAAACTTGAACCGTTTTTTCAATTGTTGTTGTTGAAACAGATTTTAAAACCTTATCCTGATTGGTTATGGGTACGCTAACAGGAATTGGTGTGATTCCCTTATTTTTAAAATAGGAAGGAGGAATTATGTAGTGTTTACTATTTTTTTTTTCTCCGTCAAAAGTGACAGAGGCAAGTTGCATAAGGCAAAGTTCAACCAACAATCGTTGATTTTTACTGCTTTTATATTTTAAATCACAGTCATTTGCTAATGTTATGCCTTGTAATAAAAAATTCTGACTAGCATTTTTGGCCTGTTCTAAGTATTTTAGTTTAGTTTGCTCACCAACTTCTAACAATTCTAAGGTCTGAGGTGTTTTACTGACTAATAAATCTCTAAAATGAGACGCTAAGCCAGCTATATAATGATGACCATCGAACCCTTTTGAAAGTGTTTCATTGAATTGAATTAAAAGTTCAGGGATTTTATTTTCTAAAATTAAGTCCGTACTTGTAAAATAGGTTTCGTAATCAAGAACATTTAAGTTTTCAGTTACGGCTTGTCTAGTTAAATTTTTACCAGAAAAACTAACAACCCTGTCAAAAATAGAAAGGGCGTCACGCATAGCACCATCAGCCTTTTGTGCAATAATATGTAAGGCATCATCATCAGCAATTACACCTTGCTCGTGTGCAATATATTTTAAATATTCTTTGGCATCTTTAACAGTAATGCGTTTAAAATCAAAAATTTGACAACGAGATAATATCGTTGGAATAATTTTATGTTTTTCGGTAGTAGCTAAAATAAAAATACAATGTTTCGGTGGTTCTTCAAGAGTTTTTAAGAAGGCATTGAAAGCAGATTGCGATAGCATATGCACCTCATCAATAATATAAACCTTGTATTTACCTACTTGAGGAGGAATTCTAACTTGATCTGTTAAATTTCTTATATCATCTACAGAGTTATTTGAAGCCGCATCCAGTTCAAAAATATTAAAGGCAAAATCTTCGTCTATCGATTCATTACCTTCACTATTAATCATTTTTGCCAGAATTCTGGCACAAGTTGTTTTACCAACACCTCTTGGACCTGTAAATAATAGCGCTTGAGCTAAATGATTATTTTCAATGGCATTTAATAAAGTATTTGTAATAGCTTGCTGACCAACAACATCTTTAAATGTTTGTGGTCTATATTTTCTCGCCGATACTACAAAATGTTCCATTGAAATTTCTTGAATAACAAAGTTAAAAAATCAGTTTAGAATTCTGTATTATGCTTTTAAAATTTAAAAGTAGTTATTAACAATTTATGTACTTTTGCCAACAAGTAAATCGCCTTATCGCTGTTTTAAATTTTTAAAATGGAGGAAAGTCCGAACACCGTAGTGCAACATAGTGGTTAACGGCCACCGGTCGAGAGATCAGGAACAGTGCAACAGAAAGGATGTACAGGTAATGCTGTAGTGAAATCAGGTAAACTCTATGTGGTGCAATGTCATGTATACCAGTGCTTGAGGGCTGCACGCCCGATGCTGGAGGGTAGACAGCTAAAGTGTATTGGTAACAATACATTCAGATAAATGATAAGGGCTCTGTATGGAGTACAGAATTCGGCTTATAGATTTGCTTACTTATAAAAAACCCTTCTTGATTACTAAAGAAGGGTTTTTCAATTTAAAACGGTTGGTTATTTGTATGCTTATTTTTTCTTATTCCATTGTAGTATAACTTCAGTTATAAAAAGAGGAACAGCCCAGGAGAGCCAAATACATGTGGGGCCTCTTTCTTCAAAGCTTTCCATTAGTGATTGAGCTATTGCACTTTCATCAAGAAATCGAAATAAAACAAACGCAAATGTTATCACGTAAGACCGAATCATCCACTCGCGATGTTGTGGAATTCTTTTAAGCCTAACCATTCTATAAGCCATTAATACACTTATAAGCCATGAAAAGGCCAAAAAGAATAACGAGATACTCCAGGCAATATTTACTTGAAGCGCTACAGTAAAACTCATGTAGATAGCACAAAAAGATCCTAATAGAATGGCTATAATATAAACTTTACCTAAATTCCTATGCGTCTTTAAATATTTGTTTCTAAATGATTTACTGAATTGAAAGGGACCTATAAAAAGGGCGGTCATACCACCAAGCAAATGACCGATAAGCCACCATTTATTGGGCCAATAATAATTGCCAAATTGTTCTGGTCCAAAATCAGTAAAATAAGGGATTGCTCTATCTATAATATAATAAATAGCAATGACAACTAAAATGAAAAGAAAAATAGTTTTAATATATTTCATATAAGAGTAATTAAAAAAAGCATAATTTAAAAATCATGCTTTTTTAGATGAGAATTTATTTTGGAGTATATGATAAATCTGGTCTCATGTACCCTGTAACTTCTTCAAAACGTGAAACGTATTTCATTAAATTCCCAAAAACTTCTGGGCGCTTTTCGCCTAAAACTTTTTCGTTTTCCTTACCACCCATGGCAGAATCAACTTCGTCCTTTGATGATATAGCAACAAGATAAAAGCTTTCTGGACAGCCAAATCCACTGCTATAAACTCTATAATAACTTTTTGAACCTGTAGATTCAAACAAGCCTTTAACACCTTTCATAGCTTCATAAATATTCGCAGAATTTTCAGGGGTAAAATATAAATAATACCAATTTCTATAATTTTGGCCTTCTTGCATTTGACTTATTCCTTCTGGCATATAGGTGAGACTTTCAGATAAAGAAATTACAAAATCAGAGTGTGAATCGTAACATTTGTTAAAATCTTGAAACATTTTACCAAAATCGTCACCCATTGCTTTAGCCATATCAGCATAAAGGTTTTTGTCTAAATCTGCAAAATTTTCCATAGGACTAATGTACATGTACTTCATGTCATTTGTTGAAGCGGTAATCCATGGACCTTGTGGATTATATTTTACACATGCTTCTGTAAAGCTTTTTGCTATTTTTTCATATTCCCCAACCATCGAGGGTTTTACATTGTCAACATGAATTTGATAGCGCTTTTGAGAAAATGAAAAATTGAAAGTAAAGCACATTAAAAGTGCTGCTAATAGAATTGATTTTAAAGTTTTCATAAAAATTGGTTGGTTTAATTAATTTATTTTGGTTAATAATATTAGTAAACCATAAATAAACACCTAGAAAACGTTATTTTCTTTGGTATAAGATAAGATTCAGTAGAGCCTGGGACTTTTAAGCAGAAATCTAATGTACTGAAAAAAAGGGAATTATAAAAAAATATTTAATTGCTTAGTTAATTTCAAAAAAACTAAAGACATTACTTCCGTAGTTTTTTGAATAGCTATAATAGTCTTGTTTTGATAAATCTGTATGTTTTGAATGTTCAATAATTAGCAAGCCATCTTCAAGTAATAGCTTGTTTTTAAACACTAATTCTGAGATTTGGTAAAATTGTTCGTCTGCAAATCCATAAGGAGGATCGGCAAAAATAATATTCGTTTGCAGAGATGCTTTTTCTAAATATTTAAATACATCACTTTTGATGGTTTGTATTGGCATTTTAAAAGTTTCGGCTGTTTGATTTATAAATTTTATACAACCAAAGTCTTGATCAACACAAGTAATATTGGTAGTACCTCTAGAAGCAAACTCATAACTTATGTTGCCTGTTCCTGCGAATAAATCTAAAACTGAGATATCATCAAAATAAAATAAATTATTCAAAACATTAAATAGTCCTTCCTTAGCCATATCGGTTGTTGGACGAACTGGTAAATTTTTTGGAGCTACAATTTTTCTGCTTTTATATAAGCCTGATATGATTCTCATTAAAAACTTTTTATTAAAGTGAAATCCGAATAATTTGTCTTAGGTTCAATTTTATAATCGTAAGTATCTAATCTGTTTCCAAAACTTATGTTTCGAATGTATTTATAAGCCATTTCAAAAAGGGCATGCTCTTTATTAATGTCACCTAAAAATACTAGTTGTAATGTTTCTGGATTTAATTGTAATTGTTCTGTAGTAAAAAGCAAATAATAAATAAAGTCCTCTTTTGTGGTATATTCAAAGGTGTTATAAATTAACAGATTACCTTTTTCAATAACCAATATTTCAAAATGGTTAGAACTGATATGCACATAAACTTTTGTGTCGACAGTATTTTTTTCAAGAGATAAAATATTTTCAATTAAAACAGTAGAAAAATGTTTATATGTAAAACTACCAAAAAGGTCGTAAATAAAGTTATTAACGTTTACATAAGGTACATAAACATTAAAACTATCATTTATTGATATTTCATCAAAGCTTAAGAAGTCAGATTTTAAAATTTTAGAGTTGAATTTTAAATAATCTGCAAGGTTATCTTCATCGAACAATGGCTTTGGGACCAGACTTGAAAGATCATTAACATGAATTACATTGACTGAGTTAAAAGAAACTTTTAAAGCTTCAATGGTGTTAAATGCATCTTTTAACTTATCTAATAATTCAATAGGATTAACCTTTCTTTCAAATGCTGTGTTATTAAGATATGTGATGGTATTAGTATCTCTTTGAAGGATACAAAAAGAAAGTCCACTCAAACTTATTTGAATGGACAATTCTTGATTAATATTTAAATTGGAAATTTTAGTCGTTTGCGCCATAAACTTTTGGCCAGTTTCCATTAGTGTTAACTTCGTCCATAGATCCTACTTTTAATGCATTTCCATTTACACCGTCAACTGAAACTACCTGATTTTCTTGTATTACAAGGTCTCTATTTTGATCGAATAAAATAACGTCCTTTTTTACTTTAGCTTCAAATACTGGAATTTTCACATCATTTTGTTCTAAAATACCAGCTTTTAATTCAAATACAGCACCTTCTTGTCCTACAGGAACATTCATCATTGTTTTGTAACGGGTAGAAGTTTTAAATAATGAATCCTTAACAGAAACATGGTCTAACGTATCAATAATTACAATTTCTTTATAAGTAGTTACGCCACCAAACCTTTTAGTTAATTCGGCATCAACAATACTACTATCACGTCTTTGAGTAATAGTAAAAGAATCAGTCTCAATAAACTTTACTAAGTCGTCAAAGTTATCGGTAAATTTACCTCTTACTTGTTTGTAAGCAAGTTCAGAATCCCTAATGTCAATTAAACTTTTAATAACTTCAGCATATCTTTTGTTTTTTATTTGATCAAATTTAACAGGCTCATAAATTGACTGATACGTTTGATAGCCTAAAAACCCAATAAGAACCCAAAGAGCTATTATTAAAAACGGTTTATACTTTGAAGGAATAAATTTGTCAACTAGCTTTACTAAACCAAAGGTTACTAGAATTACAACAACAGCAATAAGAATTATTTTAAACATAGTAAGTTTATTTATTAATTTTTATAATTAATGGTCATACGCAAATCTACAATTTTTTTTTAATCGTAAAAACCAATGTGCGTAAAAATCATTTCTATATTTGAATAATTTAAAAAATTAAGCAATTAAATGACCGCATCTGAATTTTATTCACTTATAAAACAGCAATTTCCGTTTGAACCCACCCTAAAACAAAATATTGTATTAAATCAATTATCTGAATTTATTTTTGATAAGCAGCCAAATGGGCTTTATTTGTTAAAAGGCTATGCTGGTACAGGAAAAACAACCATTGTTGGTACTATTGTGACTAATTTATGGAAAGCAAAAAAAAGTGCGGTGTTAATGGCTCCAACGGGTAGGGCAGCTAAAGTTATTTCAAATTACTCTGGAAAGGAAGCATTTACAATTCACAAAAAAATTTATTTTCCTAAAAAGGAGAAAAATGGCGGTGTTAAATTTGTTTTGCAACCAAATAAACATAAAAACACCTTATTTATTGTAGACGAAGCTTCTATGATTCCAGATACACCCGGAGAATCGAAACTTTTTGAAAACGGTTCGCTTTTAGATGATTTGATGCAGTATGTTTATTCGGGGCATCAATGTAAATTACTGTTAATAGGAGATACGGCCCAATTACCACCAGTGCAATTGGATTTAAGCCCGGCATTAGATGAAAATACACTTAGTTTAAATTATAATAAGCAGGTTACCAAAATGGAATTAGACGAAGTGGTAAGACAAGAATTTGATTCAGGTATTTTGGCTAATGCCACAGTGTTAAGGGAAGTTTTATCTAATTCTTTTTGCGAAACATTTAAATTTGATTTAAACGGTTTTAAGGACATTGTAAGGTTAGTTGATGGGCAAGAAGTAATGGATGCTATAAATGATGCTTACAGTACTTTAGGGAACGAAGAAACAACTATTATCGTAAGAAGTAATAAGCGCGCCAATTTGTATAATAAAAATATTAGGGATAGAATATTATTTAATGAAAATGAACTTTCTCCTGGTGATTATATTATGGTGGTAAAAAATAACTACTTCTGGATTAAACCAACTACAGAAGCGGGGTTTATTGCCAACGGTGATATTATTGAAGTACTTGAGATATTTAATTTTCATGAATTATACGGTTTTCGATTTGCTGAAGTAAAAGTAAGAATGGTTGATTATCCAAAAATGCGACCTTTTGAAACCGTTTTACTACTTGATACTATTGAATCTGAATCGCCTTCATTAACTTATAATGATTCTAACAGATTATATCAGGAGGTAATGAAAGATTATGAAAATGAAACAAGCAATTACAGGAAATTTCTAAAAGTTAAAACCAACAAATATTTTAATGCACTACAAGTAAAATTTTCATACGCTATTACCTGTCATAAATCTCAGGGAGGACAATGGCATACTGTTTTTGTCGAGCAACCATATTTACCTAATGGTATTGATAAAGAATATTTGCGATGGCTTTATACGGCTGTAACCAGAGCAAAAGAAAAACTTTATTTAATTGGCTTTAAAGATGATTTTTTCGAAGAATAGTTTTTATTTATTTAAGAAAATTTAGTAATTCTAAAGGTTTGGTTCTTAATATTTATTCTATTTTTGATAAGTAATTGATTCAAAATTTAATGAAAATAATTTCAATGATTCCGGCACGTTACAGTGCTTCGCGCTTTCCTGGGAAACTAATGCAGGATCTTGGAGGTAAAAGTGTTATTGTTAGGACTTATGAAGCAACAGTTGCAACGAACTTGTTTGACGATGTTTTTGTAGTCACCGATAGTAAAATTATTTACGACGAGATTGTGTCCCATGGCGGAAAAGCAATAATGAGTAATAAAGAGCACGAATGTGGTAGCGATAGGATTGCAGAAGCTGTTGAACATTTAGATATTGATATCGTTATTAACGTTCAAGGAGATGAGCCTTTTACAGAAAAGGAATCCTTAAAGAAACTTATTGAAGTTTTTAAAGACGATCATGATAAGCAAATAGATTTGGCCTCGTTGATGGTTAATATTACAGATTGGGATGAAATTAGTAATCCAAACACGGTTAAAGTCATTGTAGATAAAAATAACTTTGCTTTATACTTTTCAAGAAGTCCAATTCCTTTTCCTAGAGATAAGAATGTTGGTGTAAAATATTTTAAACATAAAGGTGTTTATGCGTTTAGAAAAGAGGCTATTTTAGATTTTTATAGATTACCTATGTTAAAACTTGAAGCTTCAGAAAAAATAGAATGTATTAGGTATTTGGAATATGGAAAGCGTATAAAAATGGTTGAAACAGATGTTCAGGGTGTTGAAATTGATACTCCTGAAGATTTAGAACGCGCTAAAAAGTTATGGAAGTAAATTATAAAGATATTAAAGTTATTGGTTTTGATGCAGACGATACTTTATGGGTAAATGAGACTTATTTTCGCGAGGCAGAAATGCAATTTTGCGAATTAATGTCAGAATATGAAACACCTAATAAAACAGATCAGGAGCTTTTTAAAATGGAAATGAAAAATCTTCCATTATATGGTTATGGTGTTAAAGCTTTTGCTTTATCGATGGTAGAAATGGCTTTAGAAATATCAAATCATAATGTATCTCAAGAAACAATACATGCCATTTTGAAAATCGGTAAAAATATGCTTGAAAAACCTGTTGAACTTTTAGATGGTGTCGAGGAAGTTTTAAAAGAACTTTCAAAAAAATATAGGTTAATACTAGCTACAAAAGGTGATTTACTCGATCAGGAGCGAAAATTGGAAAAATCTGGATTAACTGATTATTTTCATCATATAGAAGTAATGAGCGATAAGCAAGAATTGAATTATTCTAAACTTTTAAATCATTTAGATATTAAACCTTCAGAGTTTTTGATGATTGGGAATTCTTTGAAATCGGATATTTTACCTTTAGTTCATTTAAAGGCACATGCTATTCATGTACCATTTCACACCACATGGGCTCATGAACAGGTAACAGAAAGAGAGACAAATGGTAAAAGTTACAAGACTATTGGAACTTTAAGGGAATTAAATAAGTTGTTAAGTTAAAATGAAAGTAATCGATATTAATTCTTGGAATAGAAAACAACATTACAATCATTTTAAAGGGCTATTGGATCCTTATTTTGCTGTGACGCTTCCTTTTAATGTTTCAAAAGCGTATCAATTTTCGAAAGATGAAAACGTTAGTTTTTTTTCTAAATATTTGCATGATTGTATGAAAGCCATTAATGCAGTACAACCATTTAAATTAAGAGTTATAAACGATGATGTTGTTGAATATGATGTTATTCATGCATCAGCAACTTTAATGAGAGAAGATAGAACTTTTGGTTTTTCTTGGATAAATTTTCATAACGACGTAAATGTTTTTATGAACAACCTTACCTTAGAAAAAGAACGAATTAAAAAATCAACAGATCTGTATCCTCCAATAAATGGACTAGATTGTATACATTGTTCGGCAATGCCTTGGTTACATTTTACGGGGCATAAAGAACCTATATCAACTCCATTTGATTCAGTACCTAAAATAGCTTTTAGTAAAACAAAAAAAACTCCAGACGGATTAATTATGAATGTTTCTGTAAGTGTAAATCATGCTTTGGCGGATGGTTATGACGTTGGCTTGTTTTCAGAAAATTTTCAAAAATTTCTGAATAAATAAATAATAATATCTTGTGTAAAAGAAATATATTAAATGAGTTATAAAAATTTTCCAATGGTGCCAAGGGTCATTTATGGCCGTGGTAGCTTCAATCAGCTGGGTGATATAATTTCACCAAAACGACTAAACATTTATGCTCCATTTATCTTTTTAATAGATGATGTTTTTAAAGGAAATCCTTGGTTAACATTAAGGATACCGTTAGCCTATGAAGACAGGGTCATATATGTGTCTTCAAAAGAAGAACCAAAAACATCACAAGTAGATAGTTTGGTTGAAGACATTATTTTAAAGTCCAAACAAGGCACATCAGGAATAATTGGTATTGGTGGTGGAACTATTTTAGATTTAGCGAAGGCTGTATCTATATTGTTAACAAATGAGGGAGAAGCTAAAGATTATCAGGGTTGGGATTTAGTCAAAAATCCAGCAATTTATCATGTCGGTGTTCCAACAATTTCTGGAACAGGTGCAGAGGTATCCAGAACAGCGGTACTTACAGGCCCTGAAAAGAAATTGGGTATAAATTCAGATTACACCCCATTTGATCAGGTTGTTTTAGATCCTGAGTTAACTAAGGATGTACCCACAAATCAATGGTTTTATACAGGAATGGATTGTTATATTCATTGTGTGGAATCTTTAACGGGTACTTATTTAAATGCCTTTAGTCAAACTTATGGAGATACTGCATTACAACTTTGTAAAGAAATATTTTTAGAAGACCACGTTTCCAGTTCTGAAGCCCAGGATAAACTTATGATGGCCTCCTGGCATGGTGGAATGAGTATTGCCTATTCACAAGTAGGTGTGGCACATGCGATGAGTTATGGATTATCTTATTTATTAGGCACAAAACATGGAATAGGAAATTGTATTGTTTTTGATCATTTAGAAGAGTTTTATCCAGAAGGAGTAGCTCTTTTTAAGCAAATGAAAAAGAAACATCAAATTGTATTACCAACAGGTATTTGTGAAAATTTAAGTGATTCTGAAATTGATATAATGATAAATATTGCTTTAAGTCTAGAACCACTTTGGGAAAATGCTTTAGGCAAAAATTGGAAAAAAATAATTAAAAGAGAAAAACTAAAAGATTTATATAAAAAGATGTAATATGCAGTGGTTAGCCAAATTTATATATTTTAAAATTTTAGGTTGGAAGGTAGTTGGGAATACTAACTTTTCAATGGATAAAATAAAAAAAGCAGTCATTATTGCCGCTCCTCATACGAGTTGGCATGATTTCTACATGGGGGTTTTGTTACGTGCTGTCTTAAATGTGAAAACTAATTTTGTTGGAAAAAAGGAATTGTTCGTTTTTCCAATAGGTTGGATATTTAGAATGCTTGGTGGAGCACCTATTGATAGACACACAAAAGAAAATAAGGTGCAGGCAATAGCTAAGCTTTTTAACGATAAAAAAGAATTTAGAATGGCTATGTCACCTGAAGGGACTCGAAAAAAAGTGGATAAATGGCGAACTGGTTTTTATTATATAGCAAAAGAAGCAAATGTGCCAATTATCATGTTTACTTTAGATTTTGAAAACAAGCAAAACAAGATATCTGAACCTTTTTACCCAACGGATGATATGGAGAAAGATTTTGCTTTTATGCATGAATTTTATAAAGGGGTAAAGGGTAAAATTCCAGAATATTCTTAACAAGATTAATTTTTGGAATAAAAAAAGCAACTTCGATAAAATAGAAGTTGCTTTTTTTTGGATTATTAATTTTTATTTCACTTCTTTTAAAGCGTTATCAATGAGTGTTCTTAAATGTTGTTTATGAGCTCTAGAAGCAATGTCTCCTGATGGTGATGCCATGGTTCTAATAGCGTTCAAATTATATAATGCCATAGACTTGGAATTATTAGTGTACTTGTCTGATTGTTTTCCAACTAAAATTTCAATTAAACTATTGGTATATTCTATTTGTAAATTTTGTCTAAATGAATTGACATTACCATAAATATCTGCTTTAAAAATAGCATCATTTAAATCCTTCATAACTGATGATAGAGCATATTGATTTCCATATAATTCAGAATCTGAAATTCTTTGCAGGGTATTGTAATGTAATAGCTGGTTTAGTACGTTTTTTTGATATCCTAAAGCCTGATTATGAATTTTAGGATCTTCAGGAGTTCTAAAATTAAACCCTCTACGTTGCATAGCCAAATAATTATATAAATCGTTTGGCGCATCAAAGGCATTAGGAGCAAAAACATACGTACTTAATGCGCTCATCGCTCTTTTCTGGTCTTTTACACTTACAGGAGTATAAGGTTGCGTAGCGCCTTCTTGTCCTGCCACAGTACGCTCTACATAAACACCACCAATAAATTTGGAAATTGTATTTGCGGCAGATCCTTTTTGACCACTTAATAGATAATAAACGCGTCTTAATTCCTGATAAGAATCCCCATTTTTAACAAATCTAGTTTTAGTATCTTTCATTAGGTCATTTGATAATTCTATTCTGTCAATCGCCCATTTTATTTGATCATTAGATTGATCTGAAACATTGACTCTTGGGTCTATTGCTTTTCCTGGTGAACGCATATCATCAGCATCATTTCCAAAAATATGTTCGGGTTTTGTTGATTCATTTAACAAGGCTTGGCGTTCATCTTCAGATTTAAAAGGAGTATATCCTAATTGTATTGCCCAAACGTCATAAGGACCCACAGCAACATCGTCATATTGGCCTTGTTTACTTCGGTCTCTTGTTATATTTAAAGCAGCATAATCCATTACTGAGGCAGTCAAACATTTTCCCTCAATAAAATCAGCATCATTTAGCTGTTCCGGAGAAAATAATTGACTAGCTTTCATATTATGATTCAGTCCTAATGTGTGCCCAACTTCATGCATAATTAAAGCCATCATCGATTCTTTTTTTATTCGTTCCATCTCTAAATCAGAAGCACCAGTAGCTGTAGCTACAGCATTAGCAAACATTACTTCTTGATGCAATTCATCACCTAATGAACAATATATTTTATTATTATTATCAAGGTCAGTATTATTAAATGGTTCATCAACTGAAGCCAATTCAAATACTTTGTCATATAATACTCTATTTGTAAAATGAACAAATTCAAGCATAACATCTGCACCCATAATTTCACCTGTTTTAGGATTTACAAAACTTGGGCCGTAACCTCCAAAAGGTGGATTAGGAGAAGAAGTCCATCGCAATACGTTATATCTAAGATCTCCTGCATCCCAAGCGGCATCATCTGGTTGTACTTTTACTGCCATGGCGTTTTTAAAACCTGCTTTTTCGAAAGCAACATTCCATTGAAGTACTGCATTTGTTATGGTTTCTCTCCATTCTAAAGGCGTTGAATTTTCAATCCACCATGTAATTGGTTCAACAGGTTCTGAAATGGCTGCTTCAGGATTTTTCTTTTCCAAGTTCCATCTGTGAATTAAATCTCTATACGGTGCTGAGCTGGTTGATGTTTGATCTTCAACCTGAGTTGTAAAATAACCAACACGTTGATCATCAAATCTTGGTTCATAATTATTTTCTGGCATAGCAATCAAACTATGGTAGACTTTAATACTTACATTTCTACCGTCTGCAACAGCATTTGATCCTCCGTTTAGTACAGAAGGAGAGGAGTAAACATATTCAACTGCTAAATCTGTGTTTTTAGCATAATTTCTAATCGAATTAATTTTTGTTTTAGATTTATCTAAACTCCCAAGTTTGAATGAAGTAGGAGATTCGCCTGGTCTTGATGGGCGTTTAATTTGAGATAAGGTTTCGCTTAAAAATAAGTTATCTGCTTTAATTAAATATAGTCCTTTTTCTTTGTCAAAGGCCTCAATTTCAATACTTGCCATATTTCCATTACTAATATTGGCATCTTTAGATTTTGTTAAGGGGCTAGCTGGGTCGAAGTAAAACGAGGTGTTTTGAGTAATAAATTCTAAATTATTAAAATATTTTTCAATTTTGAATACTTTTGAACCTGCATATGCGCCTCTAAAGCCTCCAGCATCAATTACACCGTTGCCAATTTGACTAAAGTAAATATATTCTTTACCTATTTGCTCTTTTGAAACAAGCATTTGAATTGTGCCCTTAAGTGTATCTTGATAAATTTTAAATAATCCATCAATTTCTTTGCTAGACTTCACAAGATCTTCAATTGTTTTTTCTTTGTCTTTTGCTGGTGGTTTTTGAACACTTTCAGTACTAGCATCCTTTTTCTTTTTCTTTCTGTTTTGAGCCTCGTGATTTTGAGGGATTAAGAATAGCACTATTAGCATAAGAAAACTTAGAGTTTTCAAACTTTTACAATGGATTTGTTTCATTATTTCCTTTAGATTTTACTATTGATTTGTAATTATTTTGAATTAGTCGTTCTAAATTTAATTATTATATTCTGTGTTCTTTGTTAAAAAGTGTTAAAACAGAATGATATGCCATTCTTAAAAACTTCTTGACAAATAAAATATAACAGCATCTTTTTTTATTTGTACCTTTAACACATATGATAAAAGATTTAAAAATAGCCGTTTTAATTGATGGTGATAATATTCCTTCTAAGTACATCAAAGAAATGATGGAAGAGATTGCTAAATACGGAACACCAACTATAAAAAGGATTTATGGTGATTGGACCAAACCGCATTTGGCAAAATGGAAAAATGTTTTGCTTGAAAATGCTATAAGCCCAGTACAACAATATAGTTATACAACAGGCAAAAATGCTACCGATTCCGCCATGATTATTGATGCTATGGATATTTTATATTCAAATAAAGTAGGTGGGTTTTGCTTGGCTTCTTCAGATAGTGATTTCACAAAATTGGCGACCAGATTACGTGAGGCAGGATTACAGGTTTTTGGAATTGGAGAAAAGAAAACACCAGATCCGTTTATTGTTGCTTGCGACAAGTTTATTTATCTTGAAATATTAAATACTCCAGTTGGAAAACCTGGGGCAAATGGTAAAACAGAAAAGAAAAATTTATACAATATTACACCTAAAGTTATTAGGATGCTAAAAAATTCAGTTACCGATGCGGCTGACGATGATGGTTGGGCATTTTTAGGTGATGTAGGATCTTTAATCCTAAAAAAACACCCTAACTTCGACCCACGAAATTTTGGATTTGAGAAATTAATGCCTCTTTTTAAATCTTTGGACGCTTTTGAAATTGAACAAAGGGATCAAAATACCGGCAGATTTAAACTGATTTATGTTCGGAATAAATAAATATTTCTAACTATTTTATAAGAGCTAATAATTATAATAAACCTTTCTTTCGTTTAATTCCTGTTCGTTTCTATAATTATTTAAAGGCATATTCTTTTTTAGTTTTAAAACTTCTTCCAGAGAAATTATTATAGGCTCTTTATAAACAATCCAATTTACGCCTTCGGTACATGGAGGCGTTGTTAAAGACCCGTTATAAGAATAAAATGATTGTTCTTTAGGAAATAAGTCAGATAAATTCACCACTTTGTTAATTTCTTTAAACTCATTTATTTCTATTGGTAAATAACTTTCAAAAAATTCAAAAAGCTGACTTTCTTCTCCTTCTATACAAAGAATACTAATTACCGAAAGTTTTTTTGAATTGCTTTGATGTACTAAATGAATTTCTATAGGATATTTTACTCCATTAATATTATGTTCAGACGGTTCATGAAAATGAATTTGTTTCAAATGGAATGTTTCACCCTTATAATTAATTGAATCACCTTCATTAAAATCAAATTGAACAGAGTGTCCATTATTCTCAACTTTATTTAAAATTGTTTCTGGTGAATATGACACTTTTAAAGTTTTGGCCGAATCAACAGCAATAGTTTTAATATCAATAATGTTAATTGGCGATTGTCTTTTTCCACCGCAATCTGAATTTCTTTCAATTTCTATCCAATGCTCTGGTGAGGTTTCACCTTCATAACTCCAATGCTTATGATTTTCGTTTTCAGCGATTTGAAGTGATTCATTTTCTTTTTTACAAGCGTTTAATAATACTAGACTTACTAATAATAAATAGGTGTAATAGGGTTTCATTTGGTTATATTTAAGATCAAACAAAATTAAGTATAATGTTAAATATTTAAAAGTTTTTAAAGGACAAATTAGTCTGATTTAATATTTAAAAGTTTAACTAATTCGAACCAAATTACTGAAATGAAACCGATAATTCCACAAAACAATAATTGCTGAATATTTAATTGTTTAAATTCAAAAAAAGAGGTTAGGGGTGGTACAAATAACAACAAACAAAGTATAATAATTGTTATTGAAATTATAAGAATTACGAGGTTGTTTTTATATTTAATTGTGGTTAAAACAGAATAATAGAAAGAGCGATTAACTAATGTTAAAAAAATATTAGCAGCTATTAAAACGGTGAAAACCATTGTTCTAATAGTAGCTTCATCATAATTATTCCATAAAGCAATTTGGTATGTAAATAAGGTTCCAAAGGTTATTATGATTCCTTGTACAATACTTGTACTTAATTCTTTAAAATTAAAAAATGTGGTTGATAAAGGCCTTGGTTTTAATAACATGGTATTTTCTTCCATAGGCTCGTTTTCAAACATTATAGAGCAGGTGGGTCCCATTATTAATTCTAAAAATATTATGTGGATAGGAGAGAATATATTAGGATACACCCAACCTAATGCTAACGGAATAAAAACCGTAAGTATAATAGGAATATGTATAGAAATTATATATTGTATGGCTTTTTTTAGGTTTTTATAAATTCTGCGACCCATACCAATAGCATTTACCATTTTTGATAAATCATCGTCAAGTAAAATTAATGACGCAGCTTGTTTTGCTATTTCAGTCCCTTTTTTACCCATTGCTATTCCTATGTGAGCTGCTTTCAGGGCTGGACCATCATTAACCCCATCACCTGTCATTGCTACTACTTGATTATTGGATTTTAAAGCATTTATTATTTTCAATTTTGCTTCGGGAAACATTCTGGTAAAAACATTGGTTTTTATGACACATGTTTTTAAATCAGCATCATTTAATTTCATGAGTTCTTCTCCCGAAATACATTTTTCATAGCCTTCAAATCCTATTTGTTTGGCAATAGTACTCGTAGTTTCTTGATTATCTCCAGTTATAATTTTTACAGTAATTCCGGCTTTATAAAAACTTTTAATGACTTCAGGAATATTTTTTTTTGGTGGATCGTAAAATGCAATCAATCCTTTAAAATCAAACAAAAAATCTTGTTGACTTTTTGGAAAATCATTACCAGTAAAATCACATTCTGCGACTCCTAAAACACGATATCCTTTTTGGGTTAATTGTTTAATTTCATTTTCTAAAATAGATTTTTCTGAGTCTGATTTTTTTGAAAGGTTTAAAAACGCTTCTGGGGCTCCTTTTGAGGCAATAATTCGTTCTCCATTGCCATTCTGAAAAATATGAGTCATGATTGGTGGTTTCCCGGAGAGCGGGTATTCGTGAATTAATTTATAATTTGGACGTTCATCTAATCCTGTTAAATTTGAGTATGCTTGATGCAAAGCAAGTTCCATAGGATCAAAAGGAATTGGCTCGCTTGCCCACATGGATAAAGTAATAAGTTTTTGCTCATCATCGGATAATTTATCTTCTTTTAAGGTCTTAATAATTCCGGTTGAAGGAATATATATTTCTACTAAACTCATTTTGTTTTCAGTAATCGTGCCTGTTTTGTCAATACAAATGACATTAGCACTTCCTAAAGTTTCAACGGTTTTCATTTTTTTTACTACAACCCCCATTTTCATTAATCTCCATGCACCTAAAGCCATAAATGTTGTAAACGCTACTGGAATTTCTTCTGGTAAAATGCTCATTGCAAGTGTGAGGGCTTTTAATAAGCTATCAAGTATCTCTTTTGATTGTAAAAAATTTATTATCCAAACAATTAAAAAAACGATGGCACCAACAAACACCATTTTTTTTACAAATGAATTAATTTGTATTTCTATGGGAGTTTTTTCTTCGATGATACTTTCCAGACTTTTTCCAATTTTTCCTAAACTTGTATCATTACCAATATTTGTAATTGTTACAATAGCTAAACCACTCGTAACAGTAGTACCCGAATATACTTTATGGTCGTTTTTTGTTTTGTCTTTGAAAACAGTCAAAGATTCTCCAGTAAGAATAGATTCATTTACTGAAAAATCGTTCGAATGAACAATGATTCCATCTGCAGTAATAATAATTCCTTCTTCAAGAATCAAGCTGTCCCCAACAACTAAATCTTCACTTTTAATCTCTTCTGTTATGTTATTTCTAATTACTTTACATGAGGGTTGTGAGTATATTTTTAATTTTTCTAAAGCATTTCTGGTTTTTGAATCTTGATGAAGAGAAATGATGGCTATCAATATAATTGCCGAAACAAGAAAAATACCATCCCCAGTTTCTCCGCTAATAAAATAAATACTAGAGGCGACTAATAATAAAATAACCATGGGTTCTTTTAAAATATTTTTTATGGCTGAAATAAAGGGATTGTATTTTTTTGAACTTAAAATATTTTTACCATACTTGGCTCTCGAGGATTCAACTTCCTGGGAAGTCAATCCTGTTATATTAGAATTATCTTGAGCCGAAATAGGCATTCTAAGTGATTTTAATAAAAAAATAAAAGAAGAGAGTATCTTTTATAATTCATTATAAATTTACAAAATATATCGCCTTTTATGGAAGTAAACTATAATTAATTAAATCCATCATTATTCTTTTATTAAGGAATGTAATTGGAAAAACAACCAACTATTAGGGTCAGGTTCAATAGATAGAATTTCGTTGGTCTCAGGAAAAGTTACAATCTGATTTCTTTCGTTTACCGGGATTGTTACTAGCGTTGAGCTACCATCGACATAATTGATTTTAACATCTAATGGAAAAAGGAAGAGGTTATTTTGTATTTGTCTTATCTCAATAAATAAGCTATCATTCGTATTCCAAATAATATCTAATGTAGGATGCCCAGACTGATAAAGCCATTGTTTAAAAAAGATTTCTAAATTTTTTCCAGAAGTTAATTCCATAATTCGTTGAAAATCTTCAGATAGAGCATTACTATATTTATAAAGATTATAATAAGTTTTTATTCCATTCCAGAATAATTCATCTCCAATTTCCTTTCGCAGCATGTGCAATACCCAAGACGCCTTTTCATAGGTGTTAGGATTTAATAATTTTGTATAATTAGTAATTCTAGTATCAATAATTGGAGATTGGTTTTTATTATAAAATAATAGTGCTTTATTTCTGTCTTCTTTTAATTTTTTAACGAAGGAATCTCGTCCATATCTGTTTTCAAAATATAAGTTCTCAAAATAAGTTGCGAAGCCTTCGCTGAGCCAAACATGATGCCAGTTAAGTTCTGAAGCTGAATCTCCAAACCATTGGTGTGCAATTTCATGAGCAATCACCGCTTCATAATCCCCATTTCCTGTAACACTTTTTTCATTATAAAATATATTTCCGGCATTTTCCATTCCCCCATATAGGGTTTTAGACTGTACATTGGCTAATTTTTCAAACGGATACGGACCGACATGATTTATCATAAAATCAAGAACAGGTACCGCTAAAGCATAGTCTTTAAATCCGTTTATTTTATCTTGCGGATAGACCCATGATGATACAGGAATGTTATAAATTTCTCCAAGATTTTCTACTGCAAATTGCGCGACACCAATAACCATAACCTTTGTTGGTATAGGGGTATTCATTTTCCATCTTGTTAAGGTAGTATTTTCATCAAGATTTGTTATTTCTATTAATGAGCCATTTGCAATAGTTTGATAGTAAGAAGGAGCTGTTATAATCCATTCAACCAAAGCTTTGTCTGATGGATGGTCTACAACTGGCAACCAGTTTTTAGCTCTATCTGGCCAGTTATCGCCAAAAAAGGTTCTGTCTCCATATTTGTTTTTTGAAATAATTAATCCATCAGCCGGGACACCTTGATAAATAATACTATAAATTCTAATATCATCAATCCTTGAAGGACTAATATTTAAAACTAATTGATTGTTCTTTTGGGTGAATGAAATGGGTTGATTATTCTCTAAAACACGCTCCACTCGCATTCCAAAATCATTCGATTGTTTTTCAATTAAATCAAGATGGAAATTTGTAATAGCTTTGTTGAATTTGATTGAAATCTCAGTTAATCCTTGAATATTATTTGAATCATCAGTTAGTGTTATATGAAATTGATAATTTAAAACATCCACAGACTCAAAGCGGTAATCATTTTGTTGGGCATTTATATTGAAGAAGTTACCAACTGAAATTAAAAATA
>JAHEDS010000102.1 GCA_024641135.1 Flavobacteriales bacterium | reverse complement strand
TGCCCGAAGTGGTGCCGTAATTGACCTGCCATCCGCTGGCATCCTTTTGGGCGTACCACTCACCGACCGGCGCTGAGCCAGCTTCTAGATCCATGCCCGACGTGACACCATCTGCGACAACTAGCTTCGTCGCGAATGGGTCCACCGCGTGGAAGTGCGTATCGATAAAGCCAGGTGCCACTACCAGACCCTTGGCATCGATAGTTTCTTTACCTGATATTTCAGCTTCTGTAATTAAACCAATAATACCATCTTTGATACCCACGTTGCGTACCGCATCAAAATTAGTTTCTGGGTCCATCACCCTTCCATTAAGAATTACCACGTCAAATTCGGTGGATGCAGACATAGCTTTATAAGCTTGTTCTTTTTCTGTACTATTTGTTTTGGCATTTTGTTGACATCCTTGTATAAGAATAAAAGATAACGTTGCCAACACAAAATGAGAAATGATTTTTTTCATTTTTTTTATTTTTAATTAAAATAAAAATAACGAAAACTTTTGATAAAAAATAGCTGATCAGTATTTAGATATGATAAAATGCAGTATCTACAAGAATTTTATTTAATGCTTGTCATTATAAGTTGCAACTAAATAGATAGTAGTGATTTATAAAAAACCAATATTAATGCACACTATTTACATATTAAAAACTATACCCTAATGAAATTCCGTATCTAAAAGAAATGGCACCAAAATTAGACTTAAGTTTATTATTATTAAATTTAAAATCAGCATTTATAAGGTCTAAAATACTGTATTGATCAAGTGCATTATTTAAATCATCATAAAATTCATCTGGTGGTGGAATGATATTTTTTAATTTAAAACTATAAGATCCAGAGCCTGGTCCAGCTATTAAAAAGTCGATACTAAAATGTTTTGAAACCGGTAATTTATAACCAACCATTAAACCAATGGAGGTCACGTTAATATCACCCTTATATTTAAAGTAATGCGAAACCGCTTCACTATCAATATAAGTACCTTCAAGATCAGATTTATAACCTGAATATTTTAAATAGGCGCCAAAATAAAACCCATTGAGCATGGCTCCATTTGTGGATTCATTTAAATAATATCTAAACTCAGGAATCAGTTTATACCCAGAATAAGTAATATCATTAGTCTTAATTTTCTCCCCATCAAGTCCTGAAAATTTTATTAAGCCATCCTTTGATTTCAATCCAATTCCTAAATCAACGGTAATATGTTTACCTACTACACGTTCATAATTAAGAGTGAAAAATGACGTAGGCAAATCAGTAAGTAGAAAACTTACTTCGTTTTTTTGTTGTGCTGTTCCCATGTCTTCTTGTGCCACAAGCGGTAAGGACAAAAAACAAATGAATACTATTAGATATAAAGTTTTCATAGTAATAAGATTAATTAATTATTGTATAATAAAAATACAACAGAAATACGAGAATAAATAAATATTTTTATTTTAAGTATTTATGTATTTTAATATAAATACTTAAAATCATTAATCTTTATCCAATCTGAATACCAAGCCACCGCTAATGCCTCCAAGAATAACTGTAGAACCTGTACTTATACCAGCTCCACCCGGTCCTACATAAACACCAGCCCAGTTAACCGGGAAAAACAAATCGCCTTGCAGATTCAAGCCAATGGCTTTAGAGAACATAATATTCACACCGGCTTTAAAGCTAAAGGCAAATTTGGTTGAACTATTGAGATTATTAATAATATCAATATTTTCATTTTTGGGTGATAACACTACAAGACCTAAACTACCTCCTGCGAATGGTTTCACTTTACCTTCTTGAAAATACCGAGATGCCCCAATAAGAAACCAATCGGCATTAATATCTGAAATTCTAGTTTCAACAGGCGCATATATCCTATCTTTTAATCTTAACTCAGAACTCATATTTATATACGAAAACTCTGCCATAAGACCAGTATAGGTTTCTACACCAAGTGTAATTCTATATTGATCGCCATCTTTCATTTTTAAATAATTTGGACCATAACTTAATCTGGATCCAAATTGATACCCATAAGAAGGTGTAAGTTCAATGACCTGACCAAAACTTGTCATTGAAAACAAGACTATTGTAATAACTGCAACGATGAATTTAAGTTTCATAATAATTATTTTTTTAACTGCGAAAATAGTGATAAAATCCTTAATTGGTATTCGTTTTAATTAAAAAACGATAGACCACCCTACACCAAGGACATTGAGATTGGAGCCTAGATCTTTTGTTGTTTCAGAATGAATATAAAAAACCTTCATCCCTTGGTTTTTTATTACCGGAAAGCCAACAGCCAGTCCTGATTGCACATCACCGCGTTCATCATTATTTGGTTGCCTGTTAACTACAGATTTACCACCTAAACCATAAGCCAAACTTACAGACGCCCAATAACCAGGCTTAAAACTTCTGATTAAATGTGTTTGTAAGGCGAATACGGGATCGAGAACTTTATCTTTACCGTTTGAAAAATTAGGGTTTTTACTGTAAAACAAAGCAGACCCTGTTAATTCATAAGACCACTTTTTCCAATTATGGACCAATCCTACTTGAGGACAAAAAACCAATTGATTTTGACCTAAATTGATTAGTTTTTCTTCAAAATATTGACCTAATGGTAACGTAATTGCTAATGACACACCAATGGTTGTATTTACAGGATGTGTTGTATAGTACTCCTGTAATTCTTTTCTAGAACCAGCCGGTGCTCCAGAAAGATTTAATGAAAATCTTAATCGTGGATCTGAAAAACCATCGCGATGTATTTCTGTGGGTACACCACCTAATAGCCCTTTCCATGTTGCATTGGTATACGGAAGAACGACGTCAAACCTTGCCAATTTCGAACCAATTTTAAAAGGACGCACATAAGATACTACTACAGAATTCACTTTTACAGACACATCTTCAGCCTGTAATAAGGGATCAAAAATAATGTCTCCAGAGGTATGGGCATAACCCACTGCCAGCACATTTGCTTTTAATGGCAAAGGATTCCAACGCCGTGGTTCAACCTCCTGGCCATTACTAAGATTAATTGAAAATATTAAAGAAAATATGAGAATCGTTTGAATTAAATTCTTTTTTATAATTAAGCCCATTTTTTTAAGGATAGTATTAGTATTCAAACAAATGAATTTTAAATAAAATTCATAAATTATTACATTTTATTTTCTTTAATCACATAAAAATACTAATAAGAATTCATTTTTATGTTAAGTAATTTATAACAACCTAATTTTATATATACAAAATCTTTATATTAGCCACTTTCAAAAAATTGATTGTTCACAAGATTTTTATCTAATTTTATTTTAAAAATAATTTAACTTATTGTATTGCTATGAAAAGATTTATTTATTCCCTATTAGTTGTATTTAATATTGCTCTTTTAAGTTCATGCTCAAGTGTTAAGGTTTTAAATTCATGGAAAGCCGATAATATTGATAATGTAAAAGACAATAACATACTAGTTATTGCAAGAACTGCTAATACCTCAGCACGCATCGCGTTTGAAAATGAAATTGTTAAAGAACTTGCTGCAAGAAATATTAAAGCGACTGCCAGTTTTACTAAATTTTCTAAATTAAATCCTGACCAGGAAATTACTGAGGAAAAAGAAATGGAGATTAAAAATCTAATACAAGATGCTGGTTTTAATGGTGTTGTTTTAACAATTATAAAAGAACAACAAGAACTAACAAAAACAGTAACCGATGGAGGTTATTATGCCGGTGGAAATTATTATGGGTATTACCCAAGATATTACAATGGTTTTTATGGTTATTATCGCAACCCAATGTCTTATTCTACTTTAGGTAACTATGTTGAACAAACATCAACTACCTATACCGCTCATAATTATATTTTAGAAACTGTTATATATAATTTAGACGAAACCGAAGATAAACAACTTGTTGCAGTTGTTACATCAAAACTTGAAGAGCCTGAAAATGCGGACAAAACAGCAAAAAAATATGTTAAATCCATTGCTAATAGTTTTGACAAAAAATAAATTGTTTGAAATTAATTTTTAAAACCTTTTCTTAATATTTTTCATTTCATTATTATGACTTTTAAAACAGGAATTTTCGCCTTCATTTTTTTATTTTTTTTACAATCATGCTCAACAGTAAAAGTTGCCAATGCCTGGAAAGCCGACAAATCTAATGTTGATGAATTTAAAAAACGAAACATTTTAGTTATTGCAAGAACCAATAATGATCAGGCCAGAATGGCTTTTGAATTGGAAATTGCAGATCAAATGCGTGCTAAAGGATTCAAGGCTACAGAAAGTTATACCAGAGCTCCAAAAATTTATCCCAATAAAGAGATGAGTGAAGAGCGTGTTGCATTTATAAAAAGTCTTTTAGAAAGTGAAGGCTATGACGGTATTGTCATTACTGTAATCAAGGATAAACAACAAACGACTACCACAGGTTACAATGGCATTTACATGGGAGCATCTTATTCAAATTTCTACCCTGGTTATTACGGTAGTTTTTATAACTATTACTCTTATCCATATGCATATGGTTCTTATTACGATTCTTTTGGCGGTCAAATTGCCGGTTCAACCTATACACGAACTAATACAAAATACGTTTTAGAAACGGTGGCCTATGATCTGCACGAATCTAGTGAACAACAGTTAATTGCAGTAGTTACTACGAACTTAGACGACCCAAAAGATGCGTTTAAAACGGCTAAAAAATATGTTGATGAAATGATGAAAGCTCTGGAATAAGTTTTTTGTTATTTAATTTTATACTTAAAAAGGATATTTTTTTCTATTGAAACGAATATCCTTTTTTTATTCTTTCTTTTTATTAGAATCCGTATTTTCCAATACAGGTATTTCAATACCTACCACAAATTGCCATCTGTTGTAATCAAGTTTTGTGGTTGCATAATCATCAAAGACAACACCGCTTTTTATTAGACTAAGCGGACTTGTAAATTCACTAGTCCCACTCAGATAATTAGTTCCTAATATAACACTAGCCCAACGCAATTTTAAATCGATACCAAGGCTGTATTGAATAAAATCTTCACCAATACTTACATCGCGATTACCATCACTTGATAAATCAAAAATATTAGCGTTTTTTATAAAGGCATTATAATCTGTTGTAAAACTGCCATACACCTTAAAGTTTTCGCGTACAAATACCTCTAAACCCGCTCCAAAATTAAAAACATTATGACGACTTTCTTCAAATAAAACAGGTGTCATTTCTTCTTGTCCAGTATCAATACTTGGAATTTTTACACGATCATACTCTTTTAACCCAGAAACATAATCCAAGTTTAAGTGTAATTTATTCTTTCCAATAGGAATACCAGCTCCCATTGAAATACCAAGTGGTTCTTTTCGTTGCGCATTTAAATTTGTAAAATCATAATCATAAAATTGATCAAAATCTTCTCCAACTCCAGCTATTACTTTATTATATAAGAACTTCCCTCTCTCATAAACCTCAATGTAAGGGATATTTATATTAAACCCTAAATCAAATTTTGGTAAATGATAGTTCCCCCCAATTTTAATAAGTAAGCCATAAGATTCCTGATTAAATCCAATGGTATTCTGATAAAATGCCACGCTATTGGACAAGGAACGTATAGTGTGATTTAAATTACTCCCACCACTATATTTATAGATAGACCCGAATAAAGAGGCCCCTAAACTAAAATTCTCATTGACTTTCTTGGCCCATGTTAATCCAAACCAATCATCATTTACTATTGTATTGAGCAAAACATTAACTTTATAAGCTTCTGCGTCTGGATATATTTCTAAGATTTCATTGCTTATCGCATCACTATCATAACCTAAAACATTATTTGTTCTTGATTTGGATATGAATGAATAGGCAAATCGATTGTTAAAAAGTGTAAAAGTACCGCCTGCCATAGAAGGCACGCCATTAAAATTTGTAGAACTTAATTTAGATTCTTCTCCCAATAAATTTGAAAGTTTTAAAGAACTCAATTGGTAGGCCCGCGCATTAAATGCAAATCCGGTATTCTCAATCTCAGTTAATCTGGAAGGATTATAATAAACCAATCCTAAATCAGTGACACTTCCTGTCACATTTCCAGACAGTAAAATAGACCGGTTTCCAAAATTATTGAATTTATAATTACCCTGTTGTGAATAACCAAGTCCAAAATAAAGAAATAATAGGATAAAAATATGAAGTTTCATCATCAACCCTTTTTGAAACTATTAAGGTAATATAAATAAGAATTAATCTTAAAAAATATCAAATAAAGATTTATTTTTCGAACTAATCTTCATTCAAATTCATATTATTACTTTGTTTGTTCATGCCCCCATTAAACACTCTCAGCCTTAAAATAAAATCACTAGATTTATTATTGGTTTCAGTAATATTTTTGGTTCTATTATATATGAAATACAATTCAAATTTCCAATTATTATCAAGTCTATAACCTAAGCCAGGAGACAATCTGATTAAATCGTTAAATCGTTCCGCCCTTTTTAAATTGAAAAACACTTCTGCTTCAATAGGAATATATAATCCATTTGTAAAATTTAAATAATGCTTATTCCAGCTTAAAATAGTAGATAATCTATACCGTAATCTATAACCTGCCCTCCATCCCGAATCCTGGAAAGCATTTTGAAATCGTTCCTCGAATCTAACATAATTATTTAAGGTTACCGGTTTTATTGTTGGAATTTCAAATTTAAATCCCTGAATGAGTCGCAATTCAAAATTATCTGTATTGTTGTAATTCTGGGTATAAATTAACCCCGCACCAACATGATAAGATTTAATAATTGGTTTTTTATTATTGAAATTAATTACCTTTTTTGTGTTTTTGAAATTTAAAGTAGAAATTCCTAAAAACCGATCATAAATTTTAGGAGTAATTTTCCTGAACCCAATTTGAGTACTCAAATTTTGATTTTCACTTAAAGGGCTAACAAAATTGTAATCAAACCAAAACTGCTGATTTACTTTAACTTCTTGGTCAACGATGCTGTCTTGTGCAAATCCATTTTTTGAAATAAATAGTACCACAATTAACACCAACCAGATTCGCTTCATAAATACCTAACAACTATCTCAAAAATAAAATAGATTTAATGATTTTCAGTTTTTACAAATTTTAAGGCTAAAGCCAACAATAATATACTAACAGGTAATATTAATTGTTCATAATGCATATTTTCTGGATCTACAAAGAAACTTAAGGCACACCAAACGGTAAGTGTTAGTAAGATAGTTTCCCAAAGTAATACCTTCAAGTGCATAAAATCATTAATCTTAGAGAAGATGGCGCTATTTTTAAAGGTGTGTTCATTCCCAACAAACAATTTAAAAATGCCGCCTCCAAGCACCAAAATGACTAAAGCAAATAAATAAGTATCTACAGCTTCAATGAGAAAAATACCAGCCTGACCAGCGTGTATTCCTGTAATTACTAAAATACTTTCAACCAATCTGATGGAACCTATTACAATAGCCATAATACCACAAACAAGCGTGAGTA
>JAHEDS010000101.1 GCA_024641135.1 Flavobacteriales bacterium | reverse complement strand
GGATTCCCGCGTTTAAAATACGTTTTATAGAATCTTTTATTTCTTTGCCTCCTTCCATTTTAACAGAATGTGCTCCGCTTTCTTTCATGATTCTAATAGCCGAACGCAAGGCTTCTCTAGGGTCACTTTGGTAACTTCCAAAAGGTAAATCAACAACAACAAGTGCTCTTTCAACGGCGCGTATTACGGAAGACGCGTGATAAATCATTTGATCCAGCGTAATAGGTAAGGTAGTTTCGTGTCCTGCCATGACATTACTAGCAGAATCTCCCACTAATATCACATCAATTCCAGCACTATCAACAATTTTTGCCATGGAATAATCATATGCTGTTAGCATTGATATTTTTTCACCATTGGCTTTCATATCAACCAATGTTTTGACAGTAATACGTTTATACTCTTTTTTAGCTGTTGACATAGTTTGTTTGTTAAATGAATGTAAAAGTAATAAATAATATGTAGTCCATTATAATGTTAATCTTTTCTTTACTTGTATTTATTACCATAATTTAAATACTATATTTAATTATTAAATGCTTAAACTATGACTAGAATAATTTTTTATTTATGTGTTTTATTATCCACAGTGATATTTGCTCAGCAAGAAGAAAAAAAGGCAGTAAAAGCGACTATTGATACTTTTTTTGAAGGTTTTCATAAAGGCGACACTTTACTTATGAAATCTGTCATGATGGATAAAATTTTGTTACAAACCACATATACAACTAAAGAAGGAAATAATATATTAGTTTCTGAAGACGCTTCAAAACTTATTAGCGCTATTGCGAATAGAACAAGTGACCAAAAATGGGATGAACGATTATTAAGTTATAATATTCAGATTGATGGCATTATGGCTCATGTCTGGACGCCTTATGAGTTTTGGTTTAATGATGTATTTAGCCATTGTGGTGTAAATAGTTTTCAGTTATTTAATGATAATGGAAATTGGAAAATAATTTACTTAATAGATACTAGACGTAAACAAGGTTGTATTTAAATTAATTTGGATTTATTAGAATGTATTCTAACAATCAGACAAATTGACGCCAACAGCTAAACCACCTTCCGATGTTTCTTTGTATTTAGAGTTCATGTCTTTAGCAGTTTCCCACATGGTAGATATTACTTTGTCTAAAGGAACTTTTACATTTTCAGGATTGGTTTCTAAAGCAAGTTCACAAGCATTGATGGCTTTGATAGCTCCCATAGAATTGCGTTCGATACAAGGAACCTGAACTAAACCACCAATAGGGTCGCAAGTTAAACCTAAATGATGTTCCATTGCAATTTCAGCAGCCATTAAAACCTGTTCTGGTGTTCCACCTAAAAGTTCGGTAAGAGCTCCTGCTGCCATGGCAGAAGAGACACCAATTTCGGCTTGACAACCTCCCATAGCTGCAGAAATAGTGGCGCCTTTTTTAAAAATGCTTCCTATTTCACCAGCAACCAACAAGAATTTTTTAATATGTTTAAAATCTGCATCGTGATTTTCAATCACTAAATAATACATAAGTACTGCAGGAATAACGCCCGCACTGCCATTTGTAGGTGCTGTTACCACCCGTCCTAAAGAGGCATTTACTTCATTAACACTTAAAGCAAAACAGCTAACCCATTTTAATATTTGTCTGAATTTAACCTCCGTTTTACGTATAGTTTCTAACCATTCTTCAGGATTTGAATATGGTAAATCACTTATTAAATTCTTGTGCATATCATGAGCACGTCGTCGAACATTTAATCCTCCAGGAAGATTACCTTCTGTATGACAGCCAATATACATGCATTCAAGCATAGTATTCCAAATGCGTTGCAATTCATAATCTATAGAATCATTGGTTCTAAGCGATTTTTCATTTTCTAATACCACATCAGAAATTGACATCTTGAGTTGTTCACAATATGCTAGCAATTCAGTGCCTAATTTTATTGGATATGGAAATGTTTTAAAAATTTCTTTATTTCTTTTTGAGTTTTTCCGTTCTTCTTTAACAACAAATCCTCCGCCAATAGAATAGAAGGTTGATTTATAATTTTTCCCATTAATGGTTGCTGTAAACACTAACCCATTAGCGTGAAACGGAAGAAATTTTTTATTGAATACAATATCTGTTTCAGGGTTAAATTCGAGGCTTTTTTCATTATTAAAAAGAATAACTTTATTAGCCTTAATAGAGTCTATGATTGTCTTGATATCATCAATAGGTATCAATTCCGGATTAGAACCACTTAAGCCCAATAATATTGCTAAATCTGTGGCATGTCCTTTTCCTGTTAAAGACAGAGACCCATATAAATCTACTTTTATTTTATCAACAAAATCAAAGGTACTGTTGTTTTTCAATTCTTTTATCCAACGTTCTGCAGCTCGCCATGGACCTAAAGTATGTGAACTTGAAGGGCCAATACCAATCTTTAACATATCAAAAACCGAAATACATTCCATTGAACAAACTCATTTAAATTTGCCCCAAATATACATTTTGTAACAGTAGTTAATGATAATTATAGTGATTTTATATCTTTAAAATTTCTTTATAAAGCTTTCAATGTGATTCGCTTTCATAACGTCGTTTAAATTTGAAATATCCAAACCACTAACATTGTCTGCAGGGACTACAACCACTCTAAAGACTTGATTTTCGGTCCAAATAGGGTCTAGCAAACTAAAATCTGTAGTACCATCCAAAAAGAGTCTTACATCATTTTGTGTGAAATCAAAATTATAGGTTAGAGTTGATCCATCTATAAATTCAGTACTTTGCGGGATTAATCGCCAAATATCTTGTCCGTTTGAAGTTTCCCATAAGATGTATACTAAAGTTACATCAAATGGATACACATCAAAACCGTAAGGTTCAATAATTTCATAATTATTAGCTTGGTTAAAACTTACTTGTATTTCAAAGGCATTTGATGCGATTATTCCACCATCAAGTCCATCTAAGCCATCATAACCAGGAGGACCTTGCTCGCCTTCACAGGAAAATAGCAATAACACAGAAACAAACAAAATTGATAAGATTTTTTTCATGGTTTTTTTATTTTCCTTAAAGTTACAAATCGATTTGAATTGGCATGTAAAAACTTGATAAAATTTTAATTTAAAATGACAGGTTGTCAGTTTTTTCTAGTTGGCATAATCATTGACTTTATGCCATTGAAATTAAAAATAAATAATACAACACAATTTATAAAGTAAACATATTATGAGTAAAATTATTGGAATTGATTTAGGAACAACAAACTCGTGCGTTTCTGTTATGGAAGGTAACGAACCGGTTGTTATCCCGAATGCAGAAGGTAAAC
Source organism: Flavobacteriales bacterium (assembly GCA_024641135.1). Taxonomy (GTDB): domain Bacteria; phylum Bacteroidota; class Bacteroidia; order Flavobacteriales; family Flavobacteriaceae; genus Yeosuana. Next base: position 4,220 of record JAHEDS010000101.1, on the reverse strand, counting down.
GTACCACACCATCTGTAATTGCTTTTGTTGAAGGAGGCGAAATTAAAGTTGGTGATCCAGCAAAACGTCAAGCCGTAACAAACCCAACAAAAACTGTTTATTCTATTAAACGTTTTATGGGTAATAAATTTTCTGAGTCTAAAAAAGAAACAGATCGCGTACCTTATAAAGTAGTTAAAGGAGATAATGACACGCCAAGAGTTGATATTGATGGTCGTTTATATACACCTCAAGAATTATCAGCGATGATTCTTCAAAAAATGAAGAAAACTGCTGAAGATTATTTAGGATCTACTGTTACTGAAGCTGTAATTACTGTACCAGCTTATTTTAATGATTCACAAAGACAAGCAACGAAAGAAGCTGGAGAAATTGCAGGATTAAAAGTTAGAAGAATTATAAACGAGCCTACTGCAGCAGCATTGGCTTATGGTTTAGATAAAAAGCATAAAGACGAAAAAATTGTTGTTTTTGACTTTGGTGGAGGAACCCATGACGTTTCTGTCTTAGAATTAGGTGACGGTGTATTTGAAGTATTGTCGACTGACGGAGATACGCACTTAGGTGGTGATGACGTAGATGAAAAAATCATTAATTGGTTAGCAGATGAATTTAATGCGGAGGAAGGTATGGATTTACGTAAAGATCCAATGTCTTTACAACGTTTAAAAGAAGCCGCTGAAAAAGCTAAGATCGAATTATCATCTTCAGCTCAAACAGAAATCAACTTACCTTATATTACAGCAACAGCTAGTGGACCAAAACATTTAGTACGTACTTTAACACGTTCAAAATTTGAACAATTAATAGATGATTTAGTAAAACGTACTATTGAACCATGTTCAGCGGCTTTAAAAGCAGCTGGTTTAACAGCTAAGGATATAGATGAAATTATTCTAGTAGGTGGTTCTACACGTATTCCTGCTGTTCAAGCTGCGGTTGAAAAATTCTTTGGAAAAGTTCCAAGTAAAGGGGTTAATCCAGACGAAGTTGTAGCTGTTGGTGCTGCTATACAAGGTGGTGTTTTAAGTGGAGATGTTAAAGATGTATTACTATTAGATGTTACTCCATTATCCCTTGGAATTGAAACTATGGGTAATGTTATGACTAAGCTTATTGAGTCAAATACTACTATTCCTACTAAGAAAAGTCAGGTGTTCTCTACGGCTGCAGACAATCAGCCATCAGTTGAGATACATGTATTACAAGGTGAACGCGCAATGGCTGCCGATAACAAAACCATTGGACGTTTCCATTTAGATGGTATTCCACCTGCAAGACGTGGTACTCCACAAATTGAAGTTACTTTTGATATTGATGCTAATGGTATTATTCATGTAACAGCAACAGATAAGGCAACAAATAAAACTCAGGATATTCGTATTGAAGCATCTTCTGGTTTAACTGAAGAAGAAATCAAGAAAATGAAAGCAGATGCTGAAGCAAATGCAGAAACCGATAAATTAGCAAAAGAAAAAGCTGAAAAATTAAACGCTGCTGATGCTATGATTTTCCAAACCGAAAGTCAGTTAAAAGAATTTGGCGAGAAATTATCCGATGATAAAAAGAAACCAATTGAAGAAGCGTTAGAAGAACTTAAAAAAGCTTTTGAAACGAAGGATATCGCTGTTATTGATCCAGCTTTGGAGAAAATTAATGAAGCTTGGAAAGTGGCTTCCGAAGAAATGTACAAAGCACAAGCAGAAGCTCAACAAGGAGGGGAACAACCTGGTCCAGATGCTGGTCAAAATGGGCAGGCTGAAAGCAGTGATGTTGAAGACGTTGACTTTGAAGAAGTGAAATAAAATTTATGTTCTGAGCTTGTTTCAGGATCTTATTAATAAAAAAACGCAACTAATTTTAGTTGCGTTTTTTTATTTAAAAAAGAGAAAATATCACAAGATAACACCTTTTTCGTCTGTTTTTATGTTTAATACTTTATCGACATTTTGTAACTTAATTTTATAAAGTTTTTTAGTTACCCCTTTTTCGCAATGAAAAGTTACAAGATAGGTGTTTCCTGCAATTGCCCAATTGGGAAAATTAAGTGCAATATTCTGTAAAACTTCCAGTGGCAATCTTATGTTTTCATATTTTTCAAACGTTCTAAGTATTTTTCCATCGTTATTAAAAGCGGCAATAATTTGTCCTTCAGGAATATAGAATGATACACTATACTCACCATTATCATCAATGTATACATCGATATTATCTTCATTAAAATTTAAAACTTCGTTAACTAATCTTTTAACAGGTACTGCAATTTCTTCTGAATTGGTAGCATTTAAATATTGGTAATTTACAGAAAGCTCGACTTCTGCTAATTCAATTGTTTGAGCATTGACTTGGGTGGTTAATCCAAAAATAAATAAACCTAAGAGTAATTTTTTCATGACTAAATATTTAGCTTATATTGATATATAAATTTAATTATGCACGCATAATAAAAACATGATAAAAGTCATGTAATCAGTTAATTAAGTTTTTTTAAATATTATGCACGCATAACATATTGATAATCAATTATTATGCATGCATAGTAAATTTTAATATGTTTTGATTCTAAATTAATTAGATGAAAATAGCACAAAAAACAGGTCGAAATTTAATTAAGCACAAAAAAACGCAACCATTTTGGTTGCGTTTTTAATAATAATATTTAATTGTTTTACATAAAGTTACCATCGACATCTACTTTTACTCTCATGGTTTTATCTTCATTTTTAAGTTTTATTTCAAACTGTTCTTTAGTAACCCCTTTTTCATGGTGATAGCTTACTTTGTAAATATCTTTTGTGATAGTCCATCCTGGATACTTATTTAAAACCGAATTACGAACATCGTTTGGTAATTTAATATCTTTAAATTTTTCAATTGTTCTTAGTAACATACCGTCATTATCATAAGCTGCAAGAATTTTTCCTTCAGGAATAAAAAATGATACAAAATAAGTATCATATTCGTCTAAGAATATTTCAGAATTCTTTAAGTCATAAAGTGCTACTTCTTCTCTTAGTATTTTTACACCTTCAGGCATATCTTCAGAGTTGAAGGCATTGAGATATTTGTAATTAGCAGATATACTAACTTCGGGTAATACTGTAATTTGTGCGTATGCTTGAATTGTGAATCCAAGTAAACATAGGCTTAAAAATAATTTTTTCATAATATTGTATTTATTGATTAAAGGACTAATAATAAACAAATTATAGAGTTACTGCACTGATAATTATCACAACTGTAATAGATTTTATTAACAGACTTAATATAATAAATACTATGCATGCATAATATTTATTATATTTGTTTAAAAGGAATATAATTATGACTAAAATTGCAAAACTTTTAAAAATTAAATATCCAATAATTCAAGCGCCAATGTTTTTGGTATCTAATACTGCTATGGTAATTGAAGCGATGAAAGGAGGAATTGCTGGATGTATTCCTGCTTTAAATTATCGATCTTTAGAAGAATTGAGGGCTGCTTTAAAAGAATTAAAAGAAGCAAAAGTTGAAGGTGGTTCTTTTGGATTTAACTTAATTGTCAATAAATCTAATATTAAATATAAAGGACAACTAGAAGTGATTTGTGAGGAAGGTTGTGATTTTATTATAACCTCTTTAGGTAGTCCTGAAGAAACTATTAAGCAAGCACATAAAGTTGGAATAAAGGTGTTTTGTGATGTGGTAGATTTAAAATTTGCTCAAAAAGTTGAAGAGTTGGGTGCTGATGCCATTATAGCTGTAAACAATGAAGCAGGAGGGCATCGAGGAAATAAATCTCCAGAGGAATTAATTAAAGAAATTGTTTCCAATTGTAAAATTCCTGTTATTTCAGCAGGAGGAGTAGGTTGTAAAGCTGATATTGATAAAATGATGGCTTATGGTGCTTCAGGCGTTTCAGTTGGAAGCCCATTTATTGCTTCGATTGAGGCGAATGTGACCGACGAATATAAGCAGGCCTGTGTTGAATACGGTTCCAAAGATATTATTTTGACAGAACGAATTTCTGGAACACCTTGTACAGTTATAAATACACCTTATGTTCAAAAGATTGGAACCAAACAAACTTGGTTAGAGTCTGTTTTAAATAAGAATAAAAAGTTGAAAAAATGGGTGAAAATGATCCGTTTTTCAATCGGTATGAAAGCTACCCAAAATGCGGCAACCAAAGCCACTTATAAAACGGTTTGGGTGGCAGGACCAAGTATAGAACATAC